>JASHTR010000245.1 GCA_030040455.1 Terriglobia bacterium
TATCTCCCCGACGGAACGCCGGTCGAGGTGGTGCTGAACCCGCTGGGCGTTCCTTCCCGCATGAATGTGGGGCAGATCCTGGAAACACACCTGGGATGGGCTGCCAAGGAGTTGGGCGCGAAAATCAGCAAGCTCCTGGAGCAGGAAAACAGGGCTGAGCTTGCCCGCAAGGAGCTTAAAGGCATCCTGCACAACGCCGCATCCTCTTCCCTGGTGGGTGAGATGCAGGACGAGGAACTACTCGAATTCACCCGCAATTATCAGAACGGAGTTCCTTTCGCTACTCCGGTTTTCGACGGCGCGACCGAAAAGCAGATCAAGGAATATCTTGAGAAAGCGGGTTTGCCGCGGTCCGGCAAAGTGGTTCTCTACGACGGCATGACCGGTGAAAACTTCGACCAGCCGGTCACCGTAGGCTACATCTACATGCTGAAGCTTTCCCACCTGGTCGACGACAAGATTCACGCGCGCTCCATCGGCCCTTACTCGCTCATCACGCAGCAACCCCTGGGCGGCAAGGCGCAGTTTGGAGGCCAGCGGTTTGGCGAAATGGAAGTGTGGGCGCTGGAAGCCTACGGGGCAGCGCACATCCTTCAGGAGCTCCTCACGGCCAAGTCGGATGACGTTTACGGCCGCGCCAAGATTTATGAAGCGATCGTCAAGGGAGAAGCCGCCATTGAGCCTGGCGTGCCCGAGTCTTTTAACGTCCTCGTGCGCGAGCTCCAAAGCCTGGGCCTGGATGTTGAGCTCGTCAAACACGCTCGTGAGCGCCGAGCGCTCGCGGCGGCACCGAAATAGTCTTCGACAATGCAAAAACCGTTGTTATTGTACCGACTCAATGGACCTTTCAAACTGAAACTTTTTACTTCCTTCAAGGAGGCGCAAATTGTTTCGAAGCAGCCCTTATGACCGAGTGAGCTTAATTGGCGAATTTGATATGATCCGGCTGAGCCTGGCTTCGCCGGAAAAAATCCGGTCCTGGTCTCATGGCGAAGTGACCAAGCCGGAAACCATCAACTACCGCACCTTCAAGCCGGAGCGGGACGGCCTTTTCTGCGCGCGCATCTTCGGACCCGTGACGGATTGGGAATGCTTGTGCGGCAAATATAAGCGCATGAAGCATCGCGGCGTGATCTGTGACAAATGCGGTGTGGAAGTGACGCTTTCCAAGGTTCGCCGCGAGCGCCTGGGCCACATCGAACTGGCATCGCCCTGCTCGCACGTGTGGTTTTTCAAGGGCTTGCCCAGCCGCATCGGCCATCTCCTGGATATCTCTCTTCGCGACCTGGAGCGCATTCTTTATTTCGAAATCTATGTTGTGATTGACCCCGGCGAAGCACCGCTTAAAGAGAGGGAAGTCCTGACCGAAGAGCGTTACCGCCAGCTTCAGCAGGAGTTCCCGGGCAAATTCCGCGCCGGGATGGGCGCCGAGGCGATTAAGGAACTTCTGAAGCACGCCGACGTGGACGCCCTTGCGCAGGAGATGCGCGAGAAAATGAAGTCGGACCCCTCCCAGCAGAAGCGAGTGAAATACGCCAAGCGGCTGAAAGTGGTCGAAGCGTTTCGGAAGTCGGGCAACAAGCCGGAGTGGATGATTATGGACGTCATTCCGGTGATTCCCCCCGAGCTCCGCCCCCTGGTTCCCCTGGATGGGGGTCGATTTGCCACTTCGGACCTGAACGATCTCTACCGGCGGGTCATCAACCGCAATAATCGGCTAAAGAAGCTCATGGAGCTCCGCGCCCCCGATGTCATCATCCGCAACGAAAAGCGCATGCTTCAGGAAGCCGTGGACGCCCTGTTTGACAACGGTCGGCGCGGGCGCGTCCTGCGCGGAACCAATAACCGCCCGCTGAAGTCGCTCTCGGACACGCTGAAGGGCAAGCAGGGGCGTTTCCGCCAGAACCTGCTCGGAAAGCGCGTTGACTATTCCGGGCGCTCGGTGATTGTGGTGGGACCCGAGCTGAAGCTTCACCTGTGCGGCTTGCCTAAGAAAATGGCGCTGGAGCTCTTCAAGCCCTTCATTTATCATCGGCTGGAGCAGAGTGGCCAATGCGCCACGATCAAGGCCGCCAAGGAAATGGTGGAGCGCCAGGAACCCATCGTTTGGGACATTCTCGAAGAAGTCATCCGCGATCATCCGGTGCTGCTGAATCGCGCTCCAACCCTGCATCGTTTGGGGATTCAGGCGTTTGAGCCGGTGCTCGTGGAAGGGAAGGCCATCAAGATCCACCCACTCGTTTGCACGGCGTTCAACGCGGACTTCGACGGCGATCAGATGGCCGTTCACATTCCACTCTCGCCGGAAGCACAGACGGAGGCTTCGCTGTTGATGCTGGCATCGCGGAACATTCTCTCCCCGGCGAACGGCCAGCCCCTGGCTGTGCCGACCCAGGACGTGGTGCTCGGCATTTACTACCTCACGAAAGACCGGAAAGGCAGCCGCGGCGAGGATCTGGCGTTTGGCAGCTCCGAGGATGCCCTGCTGGCTCTCGAAGCCGGAAAGGTGGAAACGCTCACCCGCATCCGCCTGCGCTATACCGGAAGGGTGATTGAGCTCGACAATGCTTACGACGACCAGGACGTGCTCCACACCGAGCCGATCACGGTGAAAAACCAGTTCATTGATACCACGGTGGGGCGCGTGATCCTAAACGATCATCTTCCGAAAGGGATGCCCTTCATCAACGGCCTGCTTCGCAAGAAGGGGCTGGGGGCGCTCGTCAATTACTGCTACCTGCGCTTTGGCCTCGATACCACCGTGCAGATGCTCGATGAGATCAAGGACCTTGGCTTCCTTTACGCGACGAAAGCCGGGATCTCCATCGGCATCGACGACCTCGTGGTGCCTTCGAGCAAGCCGGGCTTAGTGGATGCGGCGGAAAAGGAAGTGATTGAGGTCGAAAAACAGTACCAGGACGGCGCGATTACGCACGGCGAGCGCTATAACAAGGTGATCGCGATCTGGTCGAACGTAACGGACCGCGTGGCGGATGAAATGTTCCAGACGCTTGAAGCGCAGGATAAATCGGGAGAGATGAACCCGATTTTCATTATGGCCAACTCCGGCGCCCGTGGCTCCAAGCAGCAAATCCGGCAGCTTTCCGGCATGAGAGGCTTGATGGCGAAGCCTTCGGGCGAAATCATTGAGACTCCCATCACCGCAAACTTCCGTGAAGGCCTCAACGTGCTGCAATATTTTATTTCCACTCACGGAGCGCGGAAAGGGCTGGCGGATACCGCTTTGAAGACGGCGGATTCAGGCTATCTCACGCGACGCCTCGTCGACGTCGCGCAGGATGTCATCATCTCCGAGTTTGATTGCAACACGGTGGACGGTATCTTTGTCGAGCCGATCGTCGAAGCGGGTGAGGTCGTGGAGCCGCTGCGCGACCGCATCGTCGGCCGGGTCTCCCTCGAGCAGATCAAAGACTACGAGGGGAACGTCATCGTTGATGTGAACCAGGAAATCAATGAAGACCTTGCTGCCGCCATCCAGGCCGCAGGCATCGAACGGGTCAAGATCCGCTCGGTGCTCACCTGTGAATCCCGGCGTGGGGTCTGCGTGCGGTGTTATGGCCGGAACCTCGCTTCCGGGAAGCTTGCCGAAATCGGCGAGGCGGTGGGCGTCATCGCGGCGCAGTCCATCGGCGAGCCAGGCACACAGCTTACCATGCGCACCTTCCACATCGGAGGCGCAGCGAGCCGCGTGAGCGAGCAATCCGCCCTGGAAGTTCGCAACCACGGTTTCCTCCGCTACTTGGGCCTTCAGGTGGTGAAAAACCGCGATGGCCACTTCGTGGTGATGAACCGGAACGGGACCGTAGCCATCTTTGATGAAAAGGGGCGGGAGCGGGAGCGCCACTCCGTCGTCTACGGCGCCAAGATCAAGGTAGCCGATGGCGCGCCGGTCAAGCTCGGTGACGTTATCGTGGAGTGGGATCCTTACACCTTCTCCATCCTCACCGAAGTAGGCGGCACCGCCCAGTTCAAAGACCTGGAGCAGGGGTTGACTCTTCGCGAGGAGGTTGATGAAGTTACAGGCCTCTCGCGCTGGGTGGTGACGGACTCGCCGGATGAAAAGCTCCAGCCCCATCTGGTGATTCGGAGCGAGAAGAAAGGAACCAAGAAGTATCTGTTGCCTTCCCGCGCTCACCTCATGGTCCAGGAGGGCGACGAGGTCAGCCCGGGTGACGTGCTCGCCAAAATTCCGCGCGAGACCACGAAGACAAAAGACATCACGGGCGGCTTGCCGCGCGTCGTGGAGCTTTTTGAGGCCCGCCGTCCCCATGAAACGGCCGTCATCTCTGAAATCGACGGCGTGGTCCGGTACGGAGAAATCTCCAAGGGCCAGCGCAAAATCATGGTGGCGCCTCCCAAGGGTGAGCCGAAGGAATATCTGCTTCCCAGGGGCGTGCATGTTTCAGTCCAGGAGGGAGAGCACGTCAAGGCTGGCGAGCCGTTGATGGATGGCCCCAGGAATCCGCATGACATCCTCGCCGTTCTCGGCGAGAAGGAGCTGCAGAAGTATCTGGTGGATGAGATTCAGGAAGTCTACCGGCTTCAGGGCGTCAACATCAACGACAAGCACATCGAGGTCATCGTTCGCCAGATGATGAGGTGGGTGAAAGTCGAGGAGGTGGGCGACACGGAATTTCTGCTGGATGAGCACGTCGATAAGTTCCGCTTCCGCGAGGAAAATGAGCGCATCCTCGCTGAGGGCGGCAAAGCGGCCACCGGACGCCCGCTGCTGTTGGGCATTACCAAGGCCTCGCTTTCGACGGATTCATTCATTTCCGCCGCTTCCTTTCAGGAGACCACGCGCGTGCTCACGGAAGCCGCCATCCGCGGGGCAATGGATCAACTCCGCGGCTTGAAGGAGAACGTGATCATGGGCCGCCTCATTCCCGCCGGCACCGGTCTGGACTTCTATCGCAATTTCCGCCTGCTGACGGAAGTGGAGGCGCCCGAGGCCGAAGCGCCTTCCCGGGGGGCCGAAGTCGAGGTTACCCTGGAAGCAGAAATCCCGCCCGCTTCAACCGTTGCGGGCGAGGTTTCCGATGAAGAGCCGGCAAGCCCGCAATAAAGACTTGCTCGCTGGGATTGCTGAAAAATCCCAAGGCTGCCATCCCGAGGAGTCCCGCTGGGCGGGACGACGAAGGATCTCACAGTAAACTCCGCGAGGAGTTTCGCTTTGAGCTCACAGCCATCAGTAGAGAAAGTCGGAGTGCGAAAGCTCCTTTGCTGATGGCTGAGTGCTGAGAGCTCGGCGGAATACGCCGGACGGCTGCCATGATGTTCCAATGCTGGAAGTGTGGCGCATCCATTGAAGTGGCTTCCGGCGAGAAGGTCAGCCGGGGGGACGAATGCGCGCGTTGCGGCGCGGATGTCCATTGCTGCCGGAATTGCGAATTTTACGACCCCTCAAAACACAACCAATGCACTGAGACTCAGGCGGAATGGGTTCGTGATAAGGAAGCTTCCAACTACTGCGATTATTTTCGGCCTCGCCTGAACGATTCACGCCCTGCCCCGGCTGCTTCTTCGAGG
>JASHTR010000246.1 GCA_030040455.1 Terriglobia bacterium
GAGCTTTCCTGGCCCTGGACAAGCTGCACCACTTTGTTGTCCATCAGGTCAATGCAAGGAATAACCATGTGCGGTTTTCTGCGGCGACGTCCCCAACCACTGTTGAGGACAGTGGGGCTACGATTGCAGCTATGCCAGCTTCTTCAATACTTGCAAAACTTCGCCAGGGTCAGGCATCAGCCCGATGGGATAGATCTTTGACCACGCAATCTTGCCACTCTTATCCACGACGAAGATGGCGCGGTCATTCACGAAGGGGATCGAATGTTGAGTAGGAGGAAAGACGCCGTAGGCCTCAGCGGTCTTGGCGTAGGGCCAGCGATCCGTTGCCATTGGATAGGCTACTCCGCCCAGTTCTTTTTGGAACGCCTGATGAGTAAAAACGGTGTCGGTGGAAATCGAAACCACCTGCGCGTCCGCGTCAGCAAACTTAGTAATCTCGCCCTGGAACGCCGCCAGCTCGCTCTGGCATACGGGTGTGAAATCGAGTGGATAAAAGAGGATGACAACGTTCTTGCCCTTGTGGGCGGAAAGCTGAAACTCGCCTTGGGCCCCGCCCGCCGAGCACCCCAGCTTGAAATCCGGCGCCACGTCGCCAACTTTGAGGGGCATTCATGACCTCCGCGAAAGGTTTTAATCATCGATTCATTGACTCGATGAATCCGCCTCTCTTACTTGTTCTGGTTATCCACGAGCTGGCGCGCCCGCTCAGCAGCCCGGACCACGGCTTTAATCAGGGTAACGCGCAGCCCACCTTCTTCAAGCTCGAGCAAACCGTCAATCGTGCAGCCGGCGGGAGTCGTAACCATATCCTTGAGCTTGGCCGGATGCTCGCCGCTCTGAAGCACCAGAGCCGATGCGCCCAGAAGCGTCTGGGCGGAGAGCTCGGTCGAGAGCTCGCGCGGCAACCCTAACTTCACGCCCGCTTCTGCCAACGACTCGATGATCGTGTAGACGTAGGCCGGTCCTGAAGCGGATAGTCCCGTGATGGCGTCCATGTGCTTTTCGTCCACCGTCACCGTGCGCCCCATCGAGCTGAAGACGCGGTTCGCAATCTTCAAGTCAGCCTCGGTGGCGTTCTTGCCCCGCGCGAGAGCGATCATCCCATGACGAATAAGGCATGGGGTGTTGGGCATCGCTCGCACCGAACGAACCGGGAAAGGCAGTTCCCGCTCAATGAACTCTGTGGTGACGGATGCCGCCGCTGAAATCAGCAATGCATCATGGCGGAGGTCTTTCTTGACCTCCTGAAGAAATCCCTTCACCTGCTGCGGCTTCAGGCACACCAGCACCACGTCCGCGCCGGAAACGGCCTCGCGGTTATGAGTGCCGGCACGGATGCCGTATTTCTCTGCAAGATAATCCGCCCGCGGCTGGTGCGCCACCGTGGCCGTCACGCGGCCAACGGGCAGAAGCTGCGAGCCAAGCACACCCGAAAGCAGCCCTTCTCCAAGCTTCCCCGCGCCGATCACTGCAAGCTTCTTCAAAGGGGCATGACCGTCTCTTTGCGGCTCGACCGATTTGTCCGTTTTAGATCTCATAGTAAATCAGAAAACAGCAGGCGGTAAGCAATAACCGCGAGGCAGAGAAAAACATCCGAGTGTTGTCTTCTGCTTTCTAGTTTCTGGTTTCTAGTTTTATTGTCTCGCGCTTGCCTGTGCCGCCGTAGCCTCTTCCGCCGGGCGATTCCAGGCCATCATCTTGCGCAGCTCGATTCCAACTTTTTCAATCAAGTGGTCCTGGGCCTTAGCGCGCATCTCAAGGAAACGCTTGCGACCTTCTTCATTTTCCTTCATCCATTCTTTGGCAAAGGCGCCGCTTTGGATGTCCGCAAGCACTTTCTTCATGGTGTCGCGCACGCTCTGGTCAATCACCACCGGCCCGCGCGTGTAATCGCCGTACTCGGCGGTATCGCTCACGGAATAGCGCATGTACTTGATGCCACCTTGATAGATAAGATCGACAATCAGCTTGAGCTCATGGAGGCACTCAAAGTAAGCAATCTCAGGCTGGTAGCCCGCCTGAACCATGGTCTCAAACGCCGAGGCGACCAGCGCCGAAACGCCCCCACAGAGCACCGTTTGCTCACCGAAAAGGTCGGTTTCCGTCTCTTCCTTGAAGGTGGTGCGGATGACGCCCGCTTTGAGGCATCCCACGCCCAGGGCGTAGCTCAAAGCCGTCTGCTCGGCCTGGCCCGAAGCGTCCTGCTGGACGGCCAGCAATCCCGGCACGCCTACGCCTTCCACAAAAAGCTCGCGCATCCGGTGGCCCGGCGACTTGGGAGCAATCATCACAACGTCCACTTCGGGCGGCGGCACAATGAACTTGAAATGAATGCTGAAGCCGTGAGCGAAGAGCAGCGTCTTGCCCCGTCCAAGATGGGGCGCGATAGATTCCTTATAAACGTTGGGTTGGATATGATCCGGGATCAGGATCACGATGACGTCGCCGCGCTTTGCGGCTTCGCCGGGCTCAACCACCTCCAGTTTTTGTGCCTGGGCTTTCGCTCGCGATGAGCTTGCCGCCGGCAACCCCACAATCACTTTCTGCCCGCTGTCACGCAAATTAAGCGCATGGGCATGTCCCTGGCTGCCGTAACCGATTACCGCAATCGTCTTCCCTGCCAGCCGCTTTAAATCCGCGTCCGATTCATAGTAAACCTTTGCCACAGCCACCTCCAAGAAATAGTTGTTTTAGCATAGCATTTTTGGGATGCGCTACCCTAGCGGCGGAGGAGAGGAATCGCGCGTGCTCATGGCGCAAGCAAAAGGCAGGAAGCTTACGCCGTCGGTAACATAGGCGTCAAGGCTCGCTCCCGCCGGCACTTCGAGCAGCATTTTACCGTGGCTTGCGAACACGAGGCGCGCTCCCAATTCACGCCACCGCACGGCGTCCGTCGCCTTGGCTTCCGGCGAATCAACGAAAACATAAGCGGCTGCGTCCAAAGATTGTTGCCGATAGCAGGTCACGTGCCGGACGCCTTCGGTTCGCCGGACAAAATTATAGTGATGGTCGCCGTCTGCCGCCGGCGTTTCCACCACCGCCATGAGGCAATAACCCTCTGGCTCTTCCGCCATTGCCATCGTCACCAGCCGGACGCCCTTGCGGCGGAAGATATTCATCAAGCGGCAAATCACGATAAGATCATTTTCCGTTTCAACCGT
>JASHTR010000247.1 GCA_030040455.1 Terriglobia bacterium
CGGCCGGGTGATGAACGACCTGTGGGACCGTCTCCGGGTTGTCTTTAGCCAGCCGCAGGGCGCTTCTTCCATTCATTAAATTCCCGCCAAAACTTTTGGAACCTTCTGTCCTTACGCCCTGAATTATAAATGGCAAGCGTAACTGATCGGCATATTGAACCATGAGACCTTACACGGCAGGCAGTGATGACGACCTGTTACGCCGCATGCAGAACGGAGATGAAGAGGCTTTTGCGATGATTTACCACCGTTACCAGGGTGGAATCTATCGTTTTGCCCTTCATATGACCGGGAATCCCGCGATGGCGGAAGAAGTCACCCAGGAAGTTTTCATGGCGTTAATTGGCCAGCCGGATCGGTTTGACTCTCTGAAGGGATCGCTCCAGGCATTTCTCTTCGGTATTGGCCGGAATCACACCTTGCGCTGCCTCGAGCGTGAGCGCGGACTTATGCCTCTGGATGCCGGAGGCGAGTGGCAAACACACGCGACGGGCGAGGCTTCGCTGGAGTTGCTTGACGACCTTGCCCGACGAGAGTCGGTAGCGCGCTTGCGAGAAGCTGTTAAGAGCTTGCCGCCGATCTACCGCGAGGTGATCGCGCTATGCGATCTTGAAGAGAAAAGCTATGCGGAGGCGGCTCAGATGCTGGCCTGTGCCGTCGGAACAATCCGCTCCCGGCTTCACCGTGCGCGAGGGCTTTTGCTGGCTAAGCTTGAGGCCTTGTATCGCGCCCCGGCGAATCAGGGCGGGTGAAGGGACGGAACCAATGGTATTCGCGATGACGTGCGAAATGTTCAACAGTATTGTGGACGATCTGGCGCGAGGTGGCTTTTGCGAGGAAGAGGCCGAGGCCCTCGACCACGTCAAAATCTGTCCAGGCTGCGCGCAGCGGCTGGCTGAGGCCCAAACCCTCACGTTGGCGCTTCAGCGCGCTGCCGAGGCCTGGGAGCCGAAGGAGGCTCCGCCCGAGGTGGAAAGACTTCTTCTGATCCGTTTCCGGCAGCAGAGGAACCTGGTTCGATGGCACCGGCGAAAACAGCACTGGATTATGGGCGCGGTTGCGGCTGGCATCGTGCTGATGGTCGGGCTGAGCTTCTGGTTGGCGAGACCCGTGCCCGCGCACCGGTATTCTTCGCCGGCGATGGAATCCCCTCGCCAACCCGCGAAGCAATCCGCCCCCCCATCTTTGGTTCCGTCTCCGGCAGTGGAAGCGGAAAACCCTCAGCCGGCAGAGGATAGCGAATTTCTTCCATTGCCTTCCGCCGAAGACGCGCCGCCCGTGACTGAAGAGCAGGTTGTCCGGATCAGCGTGCCTGCTTCGGCCCTCCAGGAAATCGGATTTCCGGTTTCGGCCTCGACAACATCGGAGGAGGTTACTGCGGATATCCTCATCGGCGAGGATGGGATCGCTCGGGGCATAAGGATTGTTCAGTGAGAAGCATGGCGAAATCTTCGGTTGCTTCTGCGGCTATGCTCTAGGCAAACTCCGTCGTGGGTGAGGGCACTCACGGGACGGTTGAAGTTGGCTGGCGAACGGTCATTAAACTTAAGTTAAGGAGAAAATCCAAAATGAAAAGCAAATTTGCAGTGGGGTTCATGATGGTTGCAGTTGTTCTCGTGGCTCAATTGCCCGCGCTCGCGCAAGGCCGGGGAATGCGCGGTGGCGGAGGATGGATGGGAGGTGGAGGGTTCATGATGGCGGCTTACCTCGGACTGACGTCCGAGCAGCAGTCGCAGCTTAAAACGCTGCAGCAGTCCGCGTGGACCACGGCGAAGCCGCTTGTCCAGCAACTCGCTACTTACCAGAACCAGCTTCGTCAGTTGACGGAATCCAATACGCCTTTAAACACAGCGCAAGTCAATACGTTGGTCGGAGAGATCGCAGCAATCCAGAGTCAACTGACGGTCGCTCGGGCGCAAACGCAATGGCAATACTTCAACTCCATCCTGACGCCCGATCAGCAGGCAAAGCTGCTTCAGCTTCAGCAGCAGATGCAGCAAATGAGGCAAAACCATCACAACAACCAAAATAACAATTCGAACCAGTGACGTTTGGCCTGCCTTTGCGCGGGGAGGGGTCGCTTGGAGCCGGTGATGCCGCCTTGCCGTGCTTTGATGCTCGGCTGTAGTCTAAACGTTTGAGGAAGGATAATGAGAAGAGCTTTTGCACCGTTGATTGCCTTAGTCTTTGGGGTTTTGATTGGCGTCCCCGGCTTCGCTCAAGGGCCGCCACCGCCGCCGGACCTTGGCAGAGCTCTTCATTCCTTTGTCTACATGGGGGCGAGGGGAGATTGGGGCAAAACCGTCACCGGCGCCCCCTATTCAGCAGAGATCATTACCGAAACTACGCAAACCCTGAGCGACGGCAATCGCATTGACCGCAAGGAAACAGGGGCGGTGTATCGAGACGCTGCAGGCCGCACGCGCCAGGAACGCACCATCTCCATGATCGGGCCTTGGCCATCGGCTGACAGACCGGTGGAGAACGTCACCATTCGCGACCCCGTAGCCCACGTTACCTACATTCTAAATCCTGCAAGGAAGAGCGCCTACGAGCTGAAGTCAAGCTCCCAAGCCCCTCCCGGGATTCCGCGGCACGGCAGGATGAGACGCCGCGCCGGAGAGCCGTTCGGAACCGCAAGCACCCAGTCACTTGGAACCAGGACAATTGAAGGAGTGAAAGCGGAGGGAACACGAAGAACTCTGGTGATTCCGGCCGGAAAAATTGGCAACGAGAAGCCCATTACCATTGTCTCGGAAAGCTGGTATTCCCCGGAACTTCACGTCTATGTCCTGACAAAGCTCATTGATCCGCGCTTTGGCGATACCACCTATCGCTTGGTGAACATTAAGCTCGGAGAGCCGTCCGCTTCTCTCTTCCGGGTGCCCTCGGATTACGCGATCCGCAACACATCGCCCCAGAGAAGGTTCGGGACGAGGGCAATCCCTGGGGTCCCGCCACCGCCGCGCTCAGCCAATTGAAGAGGCAGGCCGCGAAGATCCCAGGCGCGCGACGTATTCCTTGAGCGCTTCACTCCAGGGGCGCGGCAGTGAAAACCCGGCGTGCTCGAGCGCCGCCATCTCCATCACCGCATATTGCAGCCGCTTGGCTCGTCGCCCCATTTCAGCCAATGGTTTGCCCACCACCATTGCAGGGTTAAGGCCCTGAAGCTCGGCGGCTCGCCGGGCGAGCTCGAGCCTGCCGCAGGGGACGGTGTTCGTGAGGTGGTATAGGCCGTATCGCCTGGCTTCG
>JASHTR010000248.1 GCA_030040455.1 Terriglobia bacterium
TCGTCTCCTCGGCGGTGACGGTGGCGTTTGGAACCGCCGCCTTGCTAGAGTCGAATACGCTGCCAACGATCGTACCCTGGAGCAGTTGCGCGGTGGCCGGGCCGACGCATAGGAGGAGAGTGATCGCGGCTATACAACATGCCAATAATAGCCTTCGGCACGAAAGAGCGTCAGCGCCGGCTGCCCACAGAGATCCCCATACGTTGGTGTGCTCGTCTCGTGTCCAGGAATCGCGAAATGATCGCCCTCCAATCGGGTTTCGCCTATCTTCCGATCTAACTTCCCTATATCCCTGAATAGAAGACTTCTGACATTTCCAAATGAGCTTCATGTCTACCTCCTGGGTGAATCAGTTGATGATGTCGCTTTGCGACATCCGCGAAGCAATGAAAACATGTGCGAGATCGAGGTACGATCGACTCGGCCTGCACGGATGAAGGCCGTTTGCCCTTGGAGCGCGAAGCCCGCGCATCAGTTTGGCCTGGACAGTTCGGGCTGGAGCTGCTCCCGCATAGACCACGCTCCGCCCGCCTTCAGCTAGGAGACGGCAAATATTCCCGAGGGGATCCTGGCGTCGATCATTATTATTCATAGAGAGCGCCTCCCGAGCCGCAACTCATGTCACGAAAGTGTAAGCCACATCCAGGAATGGTCGTCGACCCAAACATCGCGTCTCGAACCAGAACTGATTACACCTGACATATCAATTTTGAGATCTGCCATATCAGTTACTCGACAGTCTCCTCAGCTCGTGTTAACTTGTCAAGTGCTTTTTGGGGGTTCCATCCTGAAGAACGGACGCGGCGATGCAATGAAGATTCCAAGGAAACGCGTGATCCGCGAGCGCGGGCCCGCAAGCCTCTCCGAGAAAGCTTACGCCCTGGTGCGCGTGAAGATCCTGAGAGGTGAAATCCCGGCCGGAGCGGCTTTATCCCGCCGCAAGCTGGCGGTCGAGTACGGAATGAGCTTTCTCCCCATCTCGGAGGCCTTGCAGCGCCTGGAGCAGGAAGGGCTCATCGAAAGCCGTCCTCGCGTGGGCACGCGGGTGCGGGTTCCGACGGCGCAGGACATCCGGGACTGTTACGTCCTGCGGGAGGCCCTGGAGTGCCAGGCTGCGAGGCTTTTTGTCGAAAAGGCCACTTCGCGGGAGCGCGATGAGGTGCGGCGGATGGCGGCGCGACTGGATGCGATGCTCTTTCGCGCTTTTAGCCGCTCGTCCAACTCCGAGGACCAGTTTGGCGCCCAATCGTACCACGTCTCCTTCCACCTGCGTGTCGCGGAATGCTCAGGCAGCGCGGCGCTGTTCAAAGCCATTGAGAAAGCGCAAATCCTCACTTTCAACTGGCTGGTTGACGTGTCGGCCCGTTCGATGAATCCTCCCGGGCGCCATACGGAGCTCATGAAAGCGCTCTGCGGAGGCAGTCCGGATGCAGCTGAACGTGCCATGCGCCGGCACATTAGCTACGGGCTGGAAAAGGTTCAGGCGTCCATCACGGCGCGTTACAGCCCGGAACTGTACGGGGCGCAATCGGCTTATGGACCATTGTCCAATCTGCGGAAAGGAACGTGGAGAGTTAAGAGGTAAGCGGAAGCGCCGCGCCCGTTGAGCCTTCCGGACAGGCCAAAGCCCCGCAGGGTCTCAGGTCCTGGTTACTTCCCTGACGCGGGGGCGCACTGCGCGTCGTTGGATCGTAATCGCAGGCGGGCGAAATCTCCCACGTTGCCGAACGATCCGAGACCGATTTGCCCGCAGGTGAACGCGCGATTCTTTACGGCGAATCGCGGGCGGGCCTCCCCATCCATGTAAACGTTGATTGAGCCCGACCGTGCATTGCGAACAATCCGCACGTCGTGCCAGGCATGATCAGGAAAAGACGGCGGGGCATGCAGGCCCGCAATCCGGCGCCGCGGTCCGCCATCAACAATGAACAGGCCATTATGGACCGCTATTTGGGTCCCGGAATTTTCCGATAGGTGAACATAATAAAAGTGAAGCGTATCCACATAGTTGAAAACCACAATCATCGAACCCTTGGGACATCTAACTTTCACGTCGAGCACGAAGCTGCCTACCTTCGCTCCCTTAAGCCGCGCAAACTGCAAGGGCCGGCGCGGAACCCCGGGCGGCCGCGGACGGAGCATGTGAAGATAGTGCAGGCCGCCTTGCTCCAGAATTTCCCAATCCTGCGGGTAAGGCATCTCCCATGAACTTAAGGCGCCTGAATCAAAGTTATCCTGCAGTGCCAGGTTTTTTTCACGCGCGCGTGAGGCGCTCTCCGGCTGCGCAAAGACAGCGCATGCTGCGGCGAGTATCAGGGTGGCAACGATCGGGAGTCTTGGTTTGAACATTCAATCACCTCGCTTCAGCAACATTTGAGAAACCATGCTGGAATGCCTTTGCGAAATGCGAGCTTGACGTTCAGAAGGTCCGAGCTCGCTTCCTCTGGACCCGCAAGGGATCAAGGGAGAACGAAGTATAGAACCAAAGAGCGCGACGAGCAAGAGATCGTACCGCCGGATGGTCTTCGCAAGCCCGGCTGCGAATCGCGCCGCAGTCCTCCTCATCAAGGCGATCGCACATGATTGTACGGCGAGTAATCGGACGCCCGCCTGTGCTTTTTGGATGGCGGTGTTGTACTTCATCTTGTGAGGTGTAGCGGGCGCGGGGCAGGAGGGGACGTCGCCCGGTGCGCATCATAATGAGGAGAAGCCGTCCGAGGCTGTCGAGCGCGGGCGCAGCCAATTTCAAAAGACCTGCGCATTCTGTCACGGTCCGGAGGCGAACGGCGGCGGCACGACGTGGCTGACCGGAGACCTACGACCCCGAATTGAATCTTCTCTACTGGGGGACGGGCAATCCGCACCCGGTTCTGTCCGGCCAGGTACGGCCGGGCGCTAATCTTTATACCTGCACGATTGTCGCGCTTGACCCTGCGACCGGACGATCGCTATGGCACGTGTATGCCGGCGGGCGGCTGACCGGTTGCCCAATGACGTATGAGCTGAACGGCCGCCAATATCTCCTGACCCCTGTCGACAGCGTGCTCTATACTTGGGCGCTGAAGGCTCACGTCTCGGGAGCCCGGTCTGAAGCTCTGACCCGCGACAATAGTTCCAATGAATAAAGCCCATACAGCGGTGGTGAGATCGTGGGATTGGCTTGTCCAGGCACGATCACCTGCTTTCCTACCACTTGTGCAGTTACCGGATTGTGCTCCCGAGCTTCTACCATCCGTAGCATTAGCCCGATCCTCTCACCGACTCTTTCGGGGCTCGTCTTGAGTGGCAAGCAAGGTGTCCCGATGACGCAGGCTGAGCTCAAAGGCATTCCAGAATGCCCGATACGGCTCGAGCCAGGGATCAACCGCCTTCATGGGGAAAAGCACGTCTCAGTCGAAGAAATCGCGATCCTCGTCTGAGAGGTGAGCTTTGGCTGCCCGGACGTTGAAAGTCACACCGAGACCCGGCTTGTCCCAAACGTCGATGAAGCCCTTGTTGACAATCGGGTCCGGCAAGCCCTCGACGATGTCGTACCACCACTCCGGCTGGCCTTTCGCATATTCGAAAGCGATGTAGTTCTGCGGCAGGGTGGCCCCCATATGCACTTGCGCGGCCACCCCGAACAATCCATCGAAAATTCCGTGCGGAGCCACCAGAATGCCATGCAAATTGGCATACTCCGCAATCCACTTCAGCTCCGCCATCCCGCCCACGTCTTCCGGGTCGGGGCCGAGCACATTCACCGCCTGATTTTCGATGAGATCCTTGAAGTTCTCCCGAAGGTAGATCTCCTCTCCGGTGTGAATCGGAGTCGACGTGCTCTCAGTGACCTGTTTGAAAACCCGGGCGTTCGGGTAAGGCTTGTAGTCGCCTGTGATCAGGTCTTCGAGCCATGTGATGTGGAGCGGTTCCACCGCGCGCGCAAACCGGATGGCGTCCTTGGGCACCCAGCCCGGCCCGCAGTCACACGCCAGCCCGACTCCGTCGCCAAGGACCTTCTTAGCAGCTTCGACGCAGGCAATGACATGGTCAATGCCACGTTCCGTCAGCAGCCCGGCATCCTCCAGGTAAGGATCTCCCAACGGCGGCGTCCAGTGCCTGCCATACCAGGCATCCGGGATGGCAGTCAGCATTGCGTCATTATGAAAACCGACTGGCATCTTGATCAGCGTATAGCCCTCTTGAGCCTCCTTTACCCTCGCCACGAGTTCGGCATAATCCTGCGGCATGCGGGGTCTCATGCCGGGCGCGTTGTTTTCGGTGTTTCCGTAGGGGCGGACGCGGTCCCGGATCTTTCCCCCCAGCAGCTTATAAACCGGCAATCCGGCCACTTGCCCGGCAATATCCCAGAGAGCGATTTCGATGGCGCTGACCGCCGCGCCCCAGGGCTTAGACGCGCCCATCCGCCGGATCTTCAGCATCACTCGCGCCACGTCCGTCGGATCTTCGCCCAGAAGAAACTGCTTATAGAACAGCACCATCGGCTTAAGATACGGCTTGGCAGACTCCGCCTGACCGTAGCCGGAAACGCCCTGATCCGTGACGACTCGAACCGTCGGGTTGCGGCCGATGATTGCGCATTTCAGGTCTGTGATCTTGATCGATACATTCCCCGTCCGATTTTGAGGGAGTGGCTGACCGCTCCCCGGTTGAGCCCCAAATGCCGTTGCGGCTGCGGCCCCCGAAAGCGATCCAAGAAATCCTCTTCGCGTCCAATGATTCATGAGTCCCTCCGCTTAGAAAGTATCTTGAAGCAAACTGTTTTCGTAGCCGGGAGTTCCATTTTGCCCCAAGAGTCGGCATTGTGCGCTCCTTCACACCGGAAAACAAGTCGTTTTCCCCCTTTCTTCGCAGAAACGGGGGCCTCGACGGCACGGTGATGAGCTGGCACCCAATTCTACGAGCCTATTCATAATCCTCCAACGCACAATGGGGGCACTACCGCGAAGTTCTCCGGCTTGCGTCGAATGAGCATGATCGTCTAGGATTTAACTAGCCGCGCAAGGTAATGACCACGCACAAACAGTTCGAGGCGAGGATGCTTGATGCATTGGGGCGGCCGATGCGCAGCCTGCGCATTTCGGTAACGGACCAATGCAATCTGAGATGCAACTATTGTATGCCGGAAGAGGAATACGCATGGCTCGGCCGCGACGCGATCCTGAGCTTCGAAGAGATCAACGAACTCGCCGGTATTTTCACTGGCTTGGGGGTTCAGAAGATCCGGTTAACGGGAGGCGAGCCGCTCCTGCGACACAATGTGAGCAAGTTAGTCCGCATGTTGGCGGGAAATGTCGCCATTCAAGATCTCGCCCTTACCACCAACGGCATTCTTCTCGAGCGGGACGCCCAGGCATTGCGCGAGGCAGGGTTGATGCGCGTGACCGTCAGCCTGGACACGCTCCAGCCAAACCGTTTCCGGAGCCTGACGCGCAGCGCCGCGCATGGCGCGGTGTTGAAGGGGATCGCGGCAGCGCGGGGAGCAGGGTTTGAAGTGATTAAAATTAATGCAGTGATCGTGCGGGATCTAAATAACGATGAGCTCCCGGACCTCATCGAATACGGACGGGAAGTCGGGGCGGAGGTCCGTTTTATCGAATACATGGACGTGGGGGGGGCAACGCGCTGGTCGCTTGATAGCGTGGTAACACGCGCGGAGATGCTTGGGATTTTGAAGCGGCGTTTTGGCCCCATTGAGCCGCTGAAGGAAAACGGAGACGGGGTGCCGGCTTCCAAAGCGCCCGCCGACCAGTTTCGGCTCCGGGATGGAACGGTTTTCGGAATCATTTCTTCCACCACCCAGCCTTTTTGCCGCACCTGCGACCGCAGCCGACTGACACCGGATGGCATCTGGTTTCTTTGCCTTTATGCGCCGAGCGGAATTGATCTAAAAAAGCCCTTGCGCGAGCAGGTCTCCCGGTCCCTGATCGCCCAAACGATTGTGAACGCCTGGCGAACGCGCCGCGACCGCGGGGCGG
>JASHTR010000249.1 GCA_030040455.1 Terriglobia bacterium
CTTTTCCTGGCGGGCGTCTTTATTGCCTATGGCGCAGAGCAGCGCGGCAATCCCATCCTGGCCAAGCTTGGCGTCGAAACTCACGCGACGAGGGCGCAGCCAGGCGGAAACATGGAAGGCAAAGAGGAGCGTTTTGGCATCGCGGACTCGGCCATGTTTGCCACCGTCACCACGGACACCAGTTGTGGAGCGGTGAACAGCGCGCACGACAGTTTCACCCCTCTCGGCGGCTTGGTGCCGCTGTTCAACATCCAGCTCGGAGAAGTCGCGTTCGGCGGTGTCGGGGCGGGCCTTTATGGAATACTGCTTTTTGCTATTGTCGGCGTGTTTATCGCGGGCCTCATGGTGGGGCGAACGCCGGAATACATCCGCAAAAAAATCGAGCAGAAAGAAGTCAAGATGGCGATGCTCGCCTTGATCATCATGGCAGCGAATATCCTGATTTTTACCGCCATCAGCTCCGTCGCGCGCTTTCATAAGGGTGGATACTGGAATCCGCCCGGCGACCCCGCCGTGAACGTTGCCAACGCCGGCCCGCACGGGTTCAGTGAAATTCTTTATACCTACTCCAGCGCGAACGCCAACAACGGCAGCGCATTTGCAGGAATCAACGCAAATACACCCTGGTACAACCTGAGCACCGGCCTCGCCATGCTGATTGGGCGGTTTTTGTTCCTGATCCCGCTGCTGGCGGTTGCAGGGAGCCTTGCAGCGAAGCGGGAAGTCCCCTCAACCAGCGGAACTCTGCCTACGCACGGCGCCCTGTTTGTAGGAGTGCTCATTGGGACGATCATCATTGTCGGCGCGCTCACGTTCTTCCCGGCGCTTTCGCTGGGCCCGATTGTTGAGCATTTTCTGATGGCACAAGGGAAATTGTTTCCCGCACTGATTTTGCCCGGATAAACAGGAATGGAAAACCCGCAGCGTTATAAGGCGAACGCTGCGCTACAACCTGCTGGCTATAGCTATGCAAACATTGGCGACGAACGAAGAAACCGAACTTATTCCGAAGCGGCTGCTTCGAGCGCGGCCTCTCTTCGATCGTGAAATCCTGAAGCGAGCCACAAAAGACTCGCTACTGAAGCTGAATCCTGCCGTCCAGATTAAGAACCCCGTGATGTTTGTAGTGGAGGTGGGCGCCGCGCTCACAACTCTATTGTTTGCCGAGGGCATTGCGAAGGGGTCGGGAGCGGTAGGCTTCATCGTTCAGATCGCCATCTGGCTGTGGTTCACCGTGATCTTTGCCAATTTTGCCGAGGCCATGGCGGAAGCCCGGGGCAAAGCTCAGGCTGACACGCTGCGCAAAGCCAAGACGGACTCGGTGGCCAAGCTGATTACGGCTGGCGGCAAGATCGAGGTGGTGCCTGCCGGCAAGCTTCGCGCCGGAAATCTCGTCATTTGCGAGGTCCACGACACTATCCCCGGAGATGGCGAAGTGATCGAGGGAATTGCGACGGTGGATGAATCCGTCATCACGGGCGAGAGCGCGCCGGTGATTCGGGAGTCGGGTGGAGACCGCAGCGCCGTGACGGGCGGCACCAAAGTTCTTTCCGATTGCATCAAGGTTAAAATCACCTCGAACGCCGGTGAGACGTTCCTCGACCGCATGATCGCGCTGGTCGAGGGCGCCGAACGGCAGAAAACACCCAATGAAATTGCGCTCAACATTCTGATTGCCGGGCTGACGCTCATCTTTCTGCTGGCGGTGGTCACGCTTCATCCTTACGCCGTTTATGCCGTGGCCGCCGCGCACGGCGGGCGGGTTCCCGGCATCGCCGTGCTGGTTTCTCTGCTCGTTTGTCTGATCCCCACCACCATCGGAGGCCTGCTTTCCGCCATCGGCATCGCGGGGATGGACCGTGTGATGCAGCATAACGTGCTGGCGATGAGCGGCAGGGCGGTGGAAGCCTCCGGGGATGTGAATACGCTTTTGCTGGATAAGACGGGCACAATTACGTTGGGCAACCGGCAGGCAGTGGAGTTCATACCCGCAGAAAACGTTGAGGAGTCCGAGCTGGCCGACGCCGCGCAGCTTGCGAGCTTTGCAGATGAAACGCCGGAGGGCCGGTCCATTATGGTGTTGGCGAAGCTGAAATACAGCCTGCGCGGGCGTGAGCTTCACCAGCAGGAAGCGCGCTTCATTCCATTTTCAGCCTACACGCGTATGAGCGGGGTGGACCTCGAAGGGCGCTCGCTTCGGAAGGGCGCGACGGAAGCCGTCATGAATTTTGTGAAGGATCACGGGGGCAGAATCCCCGTGGATTTCGTTGAGATGGCGGACCGCGTCTCGCGCACCGGAGGCACACCTCTTGCAGTCGCTGATGGAGGGAGGCTGCTGGGCCTGGTCCATCTTAAGGATATCGTCAAAGGAGGAATGCGCGAGCGTCTGGCCCGCTTGCGAAGGATGGGCATTTGCTCCGTGATGATTACCGGAGATAACCCGCTTACCGCGGCCGCCATCGCCACCGAAGCTGGCGTCGATGACTTTCTCGCGCAGGCTACTCCCAAAGACAAGCTCGAATACATCAAGAAGGAGCAGGCCCGGGGACGCCTCGTCGCCATGACCGGCGACGGCACGAACGACGCTCCCGCACTCGCCCAGGCCGACGTGGGCGTCGCGATGAATACCGGAACCATGGCCGCGAAGGAAGCGGGCAACATGGTGGACCTCGACAGCAACCCCACGAAGCTGGTGGAGATTGTGGCGATTGGGAAGCAACTCCTGATCACGCGCGGAGCGCTCACCACGTTCTCCATCGCCAACGACGTGGCAAAATATTTTGCCATTATCCCGGCCATGTTTGCCGCCACCTATCCGGCCCTCGGCGCGCTGAATATCATGCACTTGCACTCGCCGCGCAGCGCGGTGCTCGCGGCGGTTATATTCAATGCACTGATTATCATTGCTCTTGTTCCACTGGCATTGCGAGGGATACGCTATCGACCTCAGGGAGCAGCCGTTCTGCTTCGGCGCAACCTGCTGATTTACGGCCTTGGCGGGCTGATTGCCCCATTCCCGGGGATCTGGATTATTGATCGCTTGCTGGCCTTGCTGCACCTGGCCTGAGGAGACTTCAAATGTGGCGGCACATTGGGCCCGCGTTCAAGATCATGATTGTGATGACCGTTCTTCTGGGCTTCATCTATCCCGGAGTGATCACCGGAATTTGTCAGATTTTCTTTCCTTACCAGGCCAACGGCAGCATAATCCGCGCGGAGGGGCGGATCGTCGGCTCATCACTGATCGGCCAGAATTTTGCTGGCCCGCAATATTTTCATCCGCGTCCGTCGGCGGCGGGCAACAACGGCTACGACCCGATGGCTTCCGGCGGCTCGAACCTGGGCCCCACCAGCCGGGCTTTGTATGAGCGTGTGAAGGCGGGCGTGGCAAAATTTCGCCAGGAGAACCCGTCTTATAAAGGACCCATCCCGGCGGATATGGTTACTGCCTCCGGAAGCGGTCTTGACCCGGATATCAGCCCCGCTTCCGCGTTCGCACAGGCTCGCCGGGTCGCGACAGCCCGAGGCATCTCCCTGCGCCGATTGAGGCGCCTTGTCCGCGCTCATACTGAACCCCGCCAACTTGGCTTCCTGGGCGAGCCGCGCGTGAATGTTCTTGAGATCAACCTCGCCCTGGACCGTCAAGTTCACCGGAGATAGTTGGCTGTTTCGTTGTTTTAGATTTGTGATTTTTGATTAAGGGCACCAATAGGTGAGCAGAAAGGGTTCTAGCGCTACGGAAACGAGTCAGGTGGCAGTCCTTGCCCGGCAGTTACCCGACCGTTGTGGTTGGGAAAGCCGCTTATCCTGGAACGTCATATTAATGGCAACGCTCTTCATGTGGCTATCAGCCGTCGCCATATATGCGCAGGACGATTCCAAAACTACGGGTGACATCTTTGGGCTCGTCAGATCGGCAGAACAACCCGTGGCAGGATCTCTGGTGGTTGTTCACAACGGTGATGGCAAAACGGATCATAGTGTGGTTACAGGCCCGGATGGATCGTTCGCCATCCGGGG
>JASHTR010000250.1 GCA_030040455.1 Terriglobia bacterium
GCTCTGATTGATCCTTCATTTCCTACGGTGGCCCTGGTTCCCGAAGATAGCTCCTATGAGAAGATGGTCTCCAACATCCAGGAAATTCGCGCTCGCGAGGGACCGGTGTTGGCTGTGACGACAACGGGGAATGCCAAGCTGCGGTCGATGGCGGACCACCTCATCGAGGTGCCGCAGAACCACGGGATTCTGATGCCACTGCTCACGGTGATTCCGCTTCAGCTCTTTGCCTATCACTGCGCCGTGCTTCGCGGTTGCGACGTGGATCAGCCACGCAACCTCGCCAAAAGCGTTACGGTGGAGTAGCGATGCTGCCTTCTCTCAGGGCAAGCGCAGGGATAACCTGAATGCAGGTCACACCGTGAGGCAATCAGCCTTTGTGCTTTTCGAAGGCTGCGGCTTTTTCGGAAGGATTGGCGGACAAGCCGCGGCGTTTACAAAAACGGGACATTGCGCGCTACTCACTATCCGCGTTATTCGCTCGCAAACCCCCGTGGCCCCACTCCCTGCGCCAGGAAGCCTCCATCCACCGCAATGATTTCACCGGTAATGAAACGGGCGCTTTCGGAAGCGAGGAAGATGGCCGCCCCTTGGATTTCCTCAAGCTGGCCAAAGCGGTTCATGGGCGTGCGGGAAAGGATGGAAGCTTTCCGGCCGGGCTCGTTAATGAGGTTGCGGCTCAGCGGAGTTTCAAAAACACCGGGAGCAATGGCGTTTACGGTGATGTTGTAACACGCCCACTCCGCGCCGAGAGCACGGGTGAGCATTGCCACAGCACCTTTGCTGGCGCAGTAGGGCGCGGCTTCGTGCAGGCTCACGAAGGCGCCGAGTGAAGCAATGTTGATGATGCGGCCGTACTTCTGCTCCTTCATCACCCGCCCCGCGATCTGGCAAGCCAGCCACGTTCCTTTCACGTTGACGCTTTGAATGCGATCCCAGGTTTCATCGTCGAATTCGAGTGAGGGCATCCTTTTGGTGGTGCCGGCGGAGTTCACCAGAATATCGATGCGCCCCATTTCCCGGACCGTGCGATCGATGACGTTTTGAATGTCCTCGCGCCGGGCTACATCCGCTGTCATTTCCAGGCTCTTTCGGCCCATGGCGCGAATTTCCGTTGCGGTTTTCGAGACCGCTTCCGCGCTGCGGCTGACCGGAACCACGTCAGCCCCAGCTTCCGCTAGCCCGTGCGCGATGGACCTTCCCACGCCGCTGGTGCCACCAAATACGAGCGCCTGCCTGCCTTCCAAGCTGAATCCCTTGTAAGCCACTTTTCGCAACCTCCATCAAAAATGAAGCCTGCATCGTAGCACCTCCGGAAAACCCCAGGCAAGGAGCAAAATGCAGATTTCACCGGGGGCCGATGAGGGTCGGTTTGGCCGGTAGCGGGAGGTTTATCCCGCTACCGGCTGTTTGTCGCGACCTGCGGCTTTGCCGCTTGATGTAAGGAAGGGATTTGCCATTCCGGAGACCGTCGCCTTGATTCAACCTGTTCCCACGGGGTGCGCAGGCTCAGAAGGTATGAAAAAATCCCCGGTAACTGTCATCCTGAGCCGATTCGCTCCTCTTCGAATCGGCTCAGCATGACATATTCGAATTCTTTCATACCTTCAGGGGCTCCTCGTACAACAAGCAGCAAAGCCGCCGGTCGCGTTGAGTAAGATGAAGCCAGCTCGTGGCGGCATAAAGCCGCCTCTACGTCAAACTGAGCTATTACCGGATTGTCAAGGCTGCCTGAGGGCTTGACAACAAGGTTTACTCTGTGTTTTCTTAGTTTTTTACGGCGCCAAGCCAGACATGGCGTGGAGACAATTAAGTTGCCCCTAGAAACCAATCTCGCCGAGCCACGACAGGAGGCAGTTTTCTTCTATGGGCTCTTTTTGCGCGGCTACCCGGTTCAGAAACTCCGCGCGGATATTGATGTTTCACCCGAAGTGCTTGAGCGCTGGCAAAGGCTTGCCTTGCAGGACCCCTGGTATCAGGCTGCTGTCGAGCGAATGCTGACTTATCGCAAAGAAGTGCTCGCGATTTTCGACTCGCTCATCTTCCGCGAAATGGCAACCCCCACCCAAATGCAGTAGGAACTTCCTCAAATTCGCCCATGTATGAGAATATCGGCGCCCCAGGTGAGGAAAAAGAGGACGCTGATGTAGCCATTGAGGGTAAAGAAAGCGGCATTTACGCGAGAGAGGTCCGAAGGCTTCACGAGCCGGTGCTCATAGATTAGCAAGGCCGCAACCAGCGCCACGCCCGCACCCGCCAGCCAGCCTAAATGCTCCATTCTTGCAACCACGACCAGCAGAGCGACCATCAGGACGTGCAGCGCGGCCGAGCCACGCAGCGCGGCGGGTATTCCAAAGCGGCTGGGAAATGAAGCAAGGCCCTCCTCTTGGTCTGCATTAACATCCTGGCAAGCATAGATCAAATCGAATCCTGCCACCCAGAGCGTGACCGCAGCGCCTAACAGCAGGATGCCGGGCTTTACATCGCCCCGCAACGCAATCCAGGCGGCAATGGGTGAGACGCCCAGGCAGACGCCGACGGCAAGGTGAGAAAACCACGTAAAGCGCTTGGTGTAGGAATAACCAAGAAGGATCGCCAGCGCGACAGGGGAAAGCCTGAGAGCCAGCGCATTCAGCTCATAAGCTGCCAGCACAAACACAACGCAGGAGATTGCGGTAAAGCCGGCGGCGAAGCGCAGGCTGAGGTGGCCCGTGACCAAAGCCCGGCGACGGGTGCGGGGATTCAGCGCGTCGAATTCCACGTCCACAATGCGGTTGAACGTCATGGCGGCGCTGCGCGCGGCCACCATCGCCACAACGATCCAGAGCAACGCCCGCCATGCCGGCCATCCCCGCACGGCCAGCAGCGCGCCCGTCAAAGCAAACGGCAGGGCAAAAACCGAGTGCTCGAACTTGATCATTTCCAGGGTCGTGCGTACCTTGGAGAGCAGGCCGCGCGGCGCCGGTGGAGGGCTCTCCACAAGAGAATATGAAAGATTGGCTTCTTCCTTCATCGGCAAGAACCATCTTGCCCGAGGGGCGCGATCCATGTCAATTTCCAATGGCCCGACTTCCGAGACGGGTAAAAGATGCTGCCCGCCAGAGATGTCATGTTGCGGAGTCCCGCCGGGCGGGACGACGAAGGATCTCGCTATTTGCTTGATTTTACAAATGGCGAGATGCTTCGCTCAGCACGATTGGCTAAAGGGGTTTTCAGCAACCTGCTCGAAATCACCTGATGCGAGGCATCACGGCTCGCCCTGATTGCCGAACGGCCACAAGCCAAAGTCTTTCAGCATTTTGTCTTTTTTTTGTCGAGTCAACATTCGGGCGGTCCGTTCGGGCGGCCAGGGGATTGCCAGCCGTTCCGGGCGGTCGGCAATCCAGTAAGCGGTCAACGCCATCACGGTGGCGTCGCGCTCCAAAAGATCCGGCTTCACCTTGTCAAATGTGTCCACGGGGGAGTGGTGGGTGTACTTATAATCCGGCGAGTTCTGGCCCATATTGATGCCGGGAAGACCCTGAAGGATAAAAGGCCCGCTGTCGGTATCAAAGACGGCCGCATCGTTCACAGTAATGTCGCCGAACGCCTTGATTGCTTTCGTGAACTGCTCGACAGCGGGAATCAGGTCCTCGCGGCCGCCGAGTTCGAGGTCGACCACCGGCCCCTGGCCGTTATCGAGGGTAAGAGCCGCCACGTGGTTGGGCATTTCGGCCTTGTGCCTTTTGCAGTAGGCAAGCGAGCCTAGAAGCCCCTGCTCTTCGCCGGTATAGAGCACAAAACGAATAGTGCGCCGGGGCTTGTAGCCACTGGCAATGATGGCGCGCGCCGCTTCAAGCACGCACACTGCTCCCACTCCGTTATCCGTACTGCCTTCGGCAAGGTCCCAGGAATCAAGGTGCGCCCCGACCACCACAATCTGTTCAGGAAATTGCGTTCCGCGAATCTCACCCACCACGTTAGCGCATTCAACGGGGCCGTCCGTTACCTGGTTCTGAACGTTGATCCGGACGCGCACGGTTTTGTCCTGGTCTATGAAACGCTCGAGCTGCTCCTGGTCTTCCCGCGTCATACTCACCACCGGAATCCGGTAATAGGCTGCGAGGCCCAGGATGCCGGTGTGGGTAATGTTCATGCCCGCGGCAAGCTCGCCGCCCTGGCCGCCAATCACTGCCACGGCGTGCGCCGCATAAGCCGCGTCGAGGAATTTCCCGAACTTCACAAACGATTCCATGCGGTCTTTCGGGGCTTCTCCCTTTGCTACCATCACCAGAATCTTGCCCGCCCACTTCGACGCATTATCCTGCATCTCACGATCTATCTGATAGAGGTTTACGGGAATCACGTCCGCAGTCACGCCGCCTTCCGGGGTTGACCCCACCCAGCCCATCGAAGCAATTGTCAGGCTGTGCCGCGCCGGGGAAAGAATCGCTGCCGTTGCCGGTCCACGAGTCCAGCCGCTCCACATTTCGTAAGGCTCGGCATGAACGTTCTCAACGCCGATTGCCTTCATACGATCGAGACCCCATCGAACAGCTTCTTTGGCCCCAGGCGATCCGGTGAGTCTAGGACCGATAGAGTCGCTCAAATATTCGAGGTTGGTATACGCTTCCGACTGCATCATCCCTTGCCCGGCAATAGCCGTCAGGCCGGCTAAGGTGCCATCGTCCCTCGGTGATGGCGGGGTGGTAGATTGTTGCCCGGAGGCGCCCCCGGAAAGCGCCGCCAGCAAGACCACAGCAAAAATGACAGGATATGGATTTTTAGATTTCAACATGGTCCCTCCACGTTGATCCATAAGAAGTCGCATCATAGCACACCGTGGCGTCTTGCTTTCGCTGGAGCGGCGTTGTCCCTGGCGTCGGAAGCGCGTAGCGCGCGTTCCGGGTCCGATTGCGTGCCTTCAGTCTGGGAACCTGAACGAGCACTCGGGGCTTTGGGTTGTAGCGCAGCGTTCGTTTTGTAACGCTGCGGCGTTTCAAAAGCCGTGGTTCGTGTCTCGCGGTTCGAATCACGAACCA
>JASHTR010000251.1 GCA_030040455.1 Terriglobia bacterium
CACCGCGCCTTCTATGGGCTGTCCGAAAGCTGTTGCGGGGGTAAAGCGGCTGAAATAAATCAAGCGATCGAGGTTGCGCATGAGATCGGGGGAATGCTGGCCGGAAAGAACCTTGTAACTGACGACCTCTCCGCCAACGCCAATGTATGTGACGACAACGAGCGGCTTATCGCCGGTACTAAAATCCAGGGGCGCCAGCGCGACCACCTGCGGCGGGGTCATGAAGGAAAGGGGAACGTCGGGAATGGTATTCACCGGCACTGCCTCCGACCCCATGATCAGACAAAAGCAAAAGACGGCAGCCGCAAGCCCCACCCCCCCGGTCAGCAGCCGGCCCCGAACGAGATTCTCCGCACGCACGATCAGGCGCCCCACAACGTTTCGGTTCAGTTCGTGCGAAATACGAACTCGCGCGCGCAGGTCCGCTTCGTGAGAAAGGGGACGCCGGGGCATGCGCGCGAGATCCCGCCCAAGCATTTGCGCCCGCTCGAGTTCACGCTGGCACGGCGGGCAATACTGCAGGTGGAAGCGAATCGACCGCAGAGCTTCCTGCGAACACAACTCGTCAACATAGTCGGAGTAGTATTCCCGGATTTCCGCGCACGACTCAAACATGTTCTGCGCCCTCAGCTAATCCTGACCATCCAGACAACCCGCCAGCTTGCGCCTCAGCAGCGCGCGACCGCGCTTCAAGCGGGATTTAACCGTCCCCTCCGCAACATCCAATACTTCTGCAATCTCTTCGTACGACAGGTTTTCTACCTCCCGAAGCACCACGGCGCTCCGGTAAGGCTCCGCGAGACTCAGCAGCGCTCGCCTCACCATTTCCCGCCGCTCGCGCTGCTCCATCAGCTCATAAGGCGTGGAGGCGCGAGAAGGCATCTCCGGGGCCGGGGAGCGATGCGGTGGCCCGCCATCATCAAGAGAAAAAACTTCATGCTTCAGGCGCCGGAACCAACTGCGGCGGTAATTCAAGGCTTCGCGGACGGCAATGCGGTAAATCCACGTCTTCAGGCTGCTCCGATGATGGAATTGCCGGATGCCCCGAATGATCTTGACGAAAACGTTCTGTAAAGCATCTGCCGCCCCCGCGTCGTTCCCAATGATGTGGTACACCATGTTGTAGATGGGGTTCCGGTATATCTCCAGCAGATACGCATAGGCTTCCTCAGAGCCAACCTGCAAACCCGCAACCAGCTCACCTTCCTCGGTTGCAGCCGGAAGAACCCGTTCGAGCGGTACAGCAATTGAGCGTGCAATATCTCCCATAACCTAAAAATATCAGCTTCGAGAATTGCCTGCAACACGCCCTTTACACCTGGCGCTCCCCTTGCTCCGCCCCGAAGCGGCCTCTCCCGCCGCTTCGAGTAGCGGCTCTTATCGCCCTGAAATATTTGACACCCGCGGCCGCCCGCCTGTTCCGAAAGTTCATGTCCTCGGAACTTCCGGCTTGACAGGCTGATGACACGTGGCCCATGCTCCTAATTATTTTAGGTATCTAAGAGCTTCTGAGAGGCAAAACTCTACGCTACCTTATACCCAGCGGAACTCAATGCGCGTCCGGCGGGTGGCGAATTCCTGATAAGGGGCAATGGTGAGAGCGCGCAGATGGGCAGGCTGGTCCGTATAAGCCAAGACCACGGTCAGAATATTCTTTTCCTGCGCGCCGAAATTGAGCCAAGGCTCGGGCAGATAGAAAGTCTTCTGCGGGCCGATGGTCATGGTTCTGCCCACAAATCGGCCGTTCAGATGAAGCAGGGCGTCGCGATCGCTTTCGATCGTTACTCCCCACATCAAGCGCCACTCTGTGGGCGGCGATTCAAGGCTGAAGCTGGCCCGCATCCAGCAGAAGGCCGGGAGCCATTCATCGCTTGCCGCTGTGCCGCCAAGCGAAGCCGGCTGCCAACCACCCACCGAAAAATCCGGATCGATCCCGCGCCCGCGCATGGCCGCCGGGCGAAGCTGAATCCTCCAGTCATCCACCGCAGAGCCGCTCTCGGCATCCATACCCATGCGGACGGACTCGATGCCTTTCAAGCGTGCAATGTCCGGACCGAAGTTGTAGCTTCCGAAAAGCTCGTAAGCAATCTCGATGGTGTTGGGTCCGCCCTGAGCATAGGGAGCAAGCGAAAATGCCGTCTGCATAGCGTTGTTTCCAGCCTCTTTCACCTGCTTGCCGTTCACAAACACCTGCTTGGCGTCATCATCAAACATGCTGAGGAACATCTTCCCCGAGTCGGAATTGGTAAACTGCGTCATATATTTCACGTAGCCATAGGGTATCTCGCCCAGCATTTCCAAAGGCGACAAAGAGCCGGAGAGCCACTCGCCGGAATTCGGATCGAATTTCTCCACCCACATCTCAAATTGGCTCAGTGCCGCGGGCTGGGCCGGAATGGCAGGCGTTGAAATCTGCACCCTCGCCGCCCGCCAGTGCTCGTCGTAGCGAACGGGTGACGCGCTGCCGTCCACCAGGCACTTTGAGGGCGAATCAGGTAATAAAGCCGTGATCGCGTGTTCTCCGGGAGCGAAGTCGAGATCCACCCACGCGCGATGGTCTTCCGAGCCGGACTCCGCCATGAGGGCGGAATCCGTGAGGAAGGGAACGCGCATTGTGCCACCACCCGCCGCGTCAGGAATGACTTGCACGGGAATATCCGCAACCCAGGACTTCAGCGCTCGCGCGTGCGGCAGAGCCACCACCTGGAGACCATTCACCAGCAGCATCTTCTCCGGCTGATCGAGCTTGAACCCGATAACAACAGATTCAAAATCCTGATCCCAATACTGATACGTCGTGTCGCCTTCCACCTGGGGCTGCTTCTCCGTGGCAAAGGCGATTTCAACCAGGCGGCCCGGCTCGTCGTAAATCAACAGAAACGGCCGGTCGAGGCTTGCTCCGAAGTCCAGCACCTCCGCCGTGGTGTATTGCAAGCGCCCGCCGGTGAGGGGCACGCCGGCGGGCAGCATCTTCATTCCCCGCGCGCCCAGCTCGAGCTGGCCTTCGCGTGGCACGGTGATGATGCGATGTGTGGGGCTGGCAGGATCGGGAAAGCTCAGCTTGAACTGCTGGTTCCGGCTCTCATTCTCGCGCACAAAGAGCGCGCCGCTTTGGCCGCTCGCGCGCTCAGTTATGGTGACGGCTGCATTGGTGGCTTGCGGCCCTTGAACCGCCTGCGCGCGCGCGAGCACATTGCCAAATTTATTCAGGAAGGCGCAAATGCCCCGCGCCTCGTAATATTTTTCCCACAGCCCACCCGGCTCGCGGATGGGCGCGGCGTAGTCGTAAGTGGTGGTGAGGTCCTTGGCGGCCCAGTCAAAATTGGTGCCTCCAAAGCCCATGTAATAGCTGTAGTAAGTGACGCCGTGCTCGATCATCGTCTTCGTCAGCACGTTCAGTTGCGCTCCGTTCACTCCAGGCTGATCGACGGAAAGCTTTCCTCCGAATTTGCTGAACCAGCCGCCCTGAAGCTCCGTTACGCCGAGCGGAGTGGCGGGTTCTTGCACGCGTAGTTTTTCGAGTGCGGGCACAGTTCCTTTCACAATGTTCCATCGCGGATAGAAGTCCGCCGTGTCCATGATGCGGGCCATCACAGGGTCGGAATTTTCACGCGCCTGCTGGCACCAGTTGGTGATGATGGGGATGTCGATCCCCGCCTTCCACACCATGCTGGCGAGCGCCTTGATGTATTCTCTCTTTTCCGCGTCCGGCAACTTCCAGTAATCGTATTCGTTCTCCACCTGGATCATGATCACAGAACCGCTGTTCGTAATCTGGTGGCGCTGGACAACCGGCAGGACGGCATCGAACCAGTGGCGGGAAGTTTCAATGCTTTGAGGAGCAGCGCTGCGCAGCGGAAACTGCATGGCAATGACCCAGTGCGGGAAGCCGCCCGCGTCCCACTCGGCGCAGGCGTAAGGTCCGGGTCGGACGATCATCCAGAACCCCATCTCGTGAACCAGCTTCACAAAGTCTTCCAGCTCGGTCACATCCACTTTGCCCTTCACCGGCTCGTGGTAGTTCCAGAAAACATAAGTTGCAATGGTATTGAAGCCGGCTCGCTTGAATTTCATCAGCCGGTCGCGCCAGAGCTCGCGAGGGCAGCGGGCGTAATGGAACGCCGCGCTATGGATAAACGTATCCACCCCGTTCAGCGTGAAGCATTGCGCGTCATAGTGAATGGTTTGCGGATTTCCAAATTGCGCCTGGGGAGCGTCCGGCAACAGAACCGCCAGCGGCCGGGCGACGGCGGCGAGCCTCGGATCGCCCAGTTGCGCCACAAGCGGAGCGCTCATTGCGAGTTGTAAGAATTTGCGTCGAGATGATTTCATTGTTTTCCTTGAGGAGCTTTCAGCCATCAGCTTTCAGCGATTAGCCATTGAGCCGCCAGGGATTGTCGAATTCATCGAATCGTTCGATGCAAAAACGGACTTTCTCGCAAACTTGATCTGCTTCAAGCTGAGAGTCGATCGCTGGCGGCTGAGAGCCTGGAGCAAACGACTACCGCGCGATGCTGCGCTCTGTCTGAGTTGCCTGCTGAAATGCAGTGGCCGCCGCCTCAATCGTCGCTTCAATATCCCGCTCGTCATGCGCCGAAGAGATGAAGGCGGCTTCAAATTGCGAAGGCGGAAGGTAAACGCCTCGCTCGAGCATGGCGCGGAAGAAACGCGCGAATGCCTGCGTGTCAGACTGCCGGGCCGTCTGGTAATCCACCACCGGCGAAGGCGTAAAGAAAGCCGTCAGCATCGATCCCACTCGATTCACCGTAAGCGGTATTCCCGCCTCGCGGGCCTTCGCCTGCAAGCCTTCCGCAAGCCTTCGGGCGGTGGTTTCGAGGCGTTCGTAAAATCCCGGGCGGCGAATCACCTCCAGCGTCTTGAGTCCGGCGGTAACGGCGAGCGGGTTGCCTGAGAGCGTCCCAGCCTGATAAACCGGCCCGGCAGGCGCCACAAGGTTCATCAACTCTGTGTTGCCGCCATAGGCGCCGACGGGCAGGCCTCCGCCGATGATTTTGCCGAGCGTCGTGAGGTCCGGCCTGACGCCATAAAGTTCTTGCGCACCGCCGTAAGCCACACGAAACCCCGTCATGACTTCGTCGAAAATCAAAATCGTACCGTGCTTTTGGGTGAGCGAGCGGAGCAGTTCGAGGAAGCGGGGCTGCGGCGGAACACATCCCATATTACCCGCCACAGGCTCAACAATAGCAGCGGCAAGCTCATCGCCGTGCGCGTCAAATATCTGATCGAGGGCGGAAAAGTCATTATAAGGAGCGGTGAGCGTCAGCCGGGCAAGGTCGCACGGCACGCCGGGACTATCCGGCAAGCCAAACGTCGCCACGCCGGAGCCGGCTTTCACCAGCAAGCTATCCGCGTGGCCATGATAGCAGCCCTCAAATTTCAGAACTTTGTCGCGACCCGTGGCTGCCCGGGCAACGCGCAGAGCGGAGAGCGTAGCTTCCGTCCCGGAATTCACCAGCCGCACGCGCTCAACGGATGGAAACGCTTCCCGGAGGCGCTCGGCAAGCTCCACTTCCCCCTCCGTCGCCGCGCCGAAACTCGTGCCTGTTTTTAAAACCGCCGCCAGCGCTTCCATCACTTCCGGATGGCAGTGGCCAAGAATGAGCGGTCCCCAGGACATGACGTAATCGATATAGTCGTCGCCATCCGCGCTCGTGACGCGCGAGCCCTGGCCCCGGGCAATAAAGATGGGATCGCCGCTCACCGCGCGGAATGCGCGCACGGGCGAATTGACGCCGCCTGGAATCAGGCCGAGAGCCTTTTGATAAAGGGCTTGTGATTTCTGGCGTTTCACAAATCTGGTTTGTTGCGTGGAGGCGAAAAACGTTTTAATTCAGAATTATGAATTCTGTGCTGCAATTCATAATTTACAATTCTGCATTCTTCGCTTTTCTTGTCGCCACCTGCCAGGCGCCTTTGGCAAACCTCCGGTAAACCCGGCTCGGCAGGCTCGTGTAGGGCTGCGTTCCCTCAAATAAATCC
>JASHTR010000252.1 GCA_030040455.1 Terriglobia bacterium
GGAAATCGTGAGTGAGGACATTGAATTAGTCCTGCCACTCGTTCTCCATCATCGGACGAAGCAAAAGTCCAACCAACGTTCCGCGCCGTCGCCGTCGAAACCAAACGGGAGTGAAACAAAACAGGATTCAGGCGAAGCGGGTACGGAATCGAGAGATCGTGTGTTCGCGCCCGAGCCAAGACAAGCGCCGGAGCTTCGAGTGCGTTCCGCCGAGTCTGTTTTGAGAGGTCGGAGCGCTGCCGTCACCCATAAGGCTGCGGTCACCGGAACCGTAGCCGGAAACCATTCAACAGGCCTCGAAGCGTTAGACGTCGTCGCCAGTTTCAGGGAGTCGTTTCGCAAGACAGGCGCCGCTTCCTTGAACATGGACCATCTCATTTTTCGGAAATCTCTTCCGAAGTCAGGAGTGCGGTTCATCTTCGCTATTGATGCAAGCGGATCTCATGCGGCGCAGCAAAGGATGCGAGCGGTCAAGGGCGTCGCGGCAGCTTTGTTGGAATCGTCCGTGGATCAAAAGGACGAGGTTGCCGTCGTTTCCTTTCGCGGCGCTAAGGCGGAGATCGTACTCGCACCCTGCCGTGACGCGCAGGCAGCGATACGGGTGCTCGAGTTTCTTCCCACCGGGGGTCGTACGCCATTAGCACATGCACTGGAGCTTGCAGGCTCGCTCGTTACCGGATCTTCACTTCTGGTCCTCCTCACGGACGGGCGTGCGAATGTTCCTTTGACGGGCACCGACCCGTGGGCAGACGCGCTGGAGGCAGCGCGAAAGCTAAATTGTCCTTCTGTTCTCGTGGATTCTTCCCTTGACGCCACTACTGCCGGAGCGATGGCGGCATTAGCTTCGGCAATGCGAGCCCGACTGACTCATCTTGACAGCTTGAGCAGCGAGGCGCTAATGAGTGTCCTGGAGGATTCTGATATGACCTCCGGGTGAGACGTGCCTTCACGTGTTCGTCTATCGGTTCAGAATGATTCAGAATGATTGTTGACATCCTGGTGCGTGTTATATAAGCTTGGACGAGTTCTCAGGTGCCCGAAAGGGCTTAATAGGGAAGCCGGTGAGAAGCCGGCGCGGTCCCGCCACTGTGAGTGAGGAATGCTGTTTCGAAGTGCCACTCAGCCAAGGCTGGGGAAGGCGAAATAGCAAGGCAGCTCCACTGCCACCTCCGAGCCAGGAGACCTGCCGAGAACGGTGAGCGACTAGCCTGCGGAGAACAGGAAGAATGGCATTCCTCTTTCTACCTATCCATCTTTTTGATCCGACTCCCATTTCTGCTTGTTTAGTCTGCCACCCATCCTCAGGAGGTAGGCTCAATGAGCATTTCTGCAAAACACAGTGCCGCCGGACAGAGCGGTCTCGTGGGCGCCATTCGGGGAAAAAAACATACGACGGGAAGGGAGTGGCTCCTAGCCCTGATCCTTCTTCTCTTCAGTATGCCAGCGCGAAGCCAGATGACAACTGGAAGTATTTCAGGGACAGTGAAAGACCCGAGTGGCTCTGTCATTCCTGACACAGCGGTCATTGCGAAGAGCACCGCGACCGGAGCAGAGCGGAAGGCAGTCACCAATGCGCGGGGATTCTATGCGTTTCCGAGTTTGCCCGTGGGGACGTACGAGCTGGACGCGTCCCGCCCTGGTTTTAAGGCTTATAAGCGCACTGGCTTAGTCATCGACGTGGATTCCAAACTTCAAATCGATATCAGTCTGGACCTTGGTGAACAGAACCAAGAAATCACGGTTAGCGGGGGCGCTGGGCGGGTCCAAACCGAGAGCACCCAAATGGGCGATGTCATTACTGGCCCAGTGATCACTGCTGTTGGGCTCAACGGGCGTAGCTTCACCGACCTTCTGGCGCTTCAACCCGGCATCGTGCCAATGTCCACGCAGACGCCAGAATCCATCGTGATGGCCGGTGTCACGGTGGCGATTCCCCCTTCCGGCGATCTCAATCCAGGGAATCAATCGATTAGCGGCCAGCGTGAGGATGCCAACGGATTTCTCATCAATGGATCAGACACCAAGGAAGAGAGGAACGGCGGCACCGGCATTATTCCAAATCTCGATTCTATTTCCGAATTCCGTGTCCTGACGAACAATTTCGATGCGGAATACGGCAATTACGCCGGCGGCATCGTGAACGTGGTGACGAAGGGCGGGACGGACAGGTTGCACGGCGACGCGTTCGAATTCTTGCGCAACACCGATCTCGACGCGCGCACTTTCTTTTCGCCCGAGCTGGAGACCTATCAGCAGAATCAATTCGGCGGCACGTTTGGGGGACCGATCAAGAAAGACAAGCTCTTCTTTTTTGGCGACTATCAAGGAACCAGGACGGCCGAAGGCCTGGATACGGGACTGATTACCGTGCCATCGCTTGCCGACCGGAGCGGCGATCTCTCTGACATGGCCAGTTCCTTTGCCACGCCAAGCGGGCCTGAAACCGTAAGCGGATCATCTGTGGCGACTCAGCTTGAGAACTCGCTGGGTTATCCAGTTTCCGAGGGCGAGCCGTACTACACGCCCGGCTGCACCGATTCTTCGCTGTGCGTGTTTCCAAACGCCATTATTCCGCAGAACGCCTGGACGGCTCCGTCCAGGAACCTATTGCAGTACATTCCGTTGCCCAACGATGGGCCGACCACTTTCTCCGGAGAGGAAAACGAAAGTATTCGAGACGACAAATTCGGT
>JASHTR010000253.1 GCA_030040455.1 Terriglobia bacterium
GAAAATTTCATCTGGTCGGCATTCCGCCTGCGCCGCGCGGCTTGCCGCAGATTGAAGTCACGTTTGATATCGATGCCAACGGCATCCTGAACGTCTCGGCCAAGGACAAAGGCACCGGCCAGGAGCAGCGCATCACCATTACTTCCTCAAGCGGCCTGAACAAAGAAGAAATCGAGCGGATGACGAAGGAGGCGGAATCGCACGCCGACGAAGACCGGCAGCGCAAAGAAGAAATTGAAGTGAAGAACCGGGCAGACGCGATGGTCTATTCCACAGAGAAATTGCTGAAGGAGCACCGCGACAAGATCTCAGGCGATGACGCAAAAAATATTGAGACGGCCATTGAAGAGGCCAAGAAAGCGATTCAGGGGAATGACACCTCTCAGATCACGGCCGCGGTCGAACGCTTGACCCAGGCGTCGCACAAGCTGGCGGAGGCGATGTACAGACAGACGCAGCCGGGCGCAACCGGTGCAGCTTCGCAACCCGATGGCGGCACTCAGGCCGGGGCGTCCGCCGCAGGTGGCGCCGAAGGCAAGAGCGATGGTGAGGTGATTGACGCGGAGGTTGTGGAGGACGATAAGAAGAAAAACTGAAGCGATTGGCGGTCAGCATTCAGCAAGCCGCTTGCCTGGCCTTTGGTTTGCTGATAGCTGACGGCTATTTTTGAGGTGATATGTTGACAAACGTAACCCCGGCTGAAAATAAACCTGCCGCGCACCGCGCACAGCTTGGTATTGAATGCCCTCAATGCCATTGGCGGCAGTTTGTGGAGATCCACCTGGAGGAGCCGCTGGTGAATAGTCCTATGGCTTTTGAGATGCGCCGCCATCTTGAAGCGTGGATGGCTTCGCATTGCCCGGACCATTTGAACGCGATTTCGAAATTAAGCAAGAACTAAGCAAACGATGCCAGTTGGCACGCAAAAAGATTATTACGCAGTTCTCGGCGTCGACCGCAACGCCAAGCCGGAGGCCATCCGCAAGGCTTACCGGCATCTTGCCCGAAAATACCATCCTGACGTCAACCCCGGCAACAAAAAGGCTGAGGAAAAGTTTAAGGATATTTCCGAAGCGTATGAAATCCTCAGTGATGAGAAGAAGCGCAAGGTTTACGACCGGCATGGCTTTTATTCGGATAACATTCCGCCCGAAGGCTTCGCGGGCGGCGCACAAACCAATGCCGGCGCAGGGCCGGGGTTTGATTTCTCCGGTTTCGACTTCTCCAACTTCGGCGCTCAACCCGAGGCGGAAGAAAAGCAGGGAGGCTTTGGGGGCGCGTTCCGGGACGTCTTCTCTCAGATATTTTCCCGCGGCGACGAGCGCATCCGGCAGGAAGAAGGTCCACAGCGTGGCAGCGATCTTGAGCATCACGTGCAACTGGGGTTTTGGGATGCAGTCCGGGGCACGCAATTGCGCCTGACCGTTGCACGCAAGGAGGTATGCACGGTTTGCCATGGAACCGGATTCAGGAGCGGGTCGTCCGTGACCTGCCCCACCTGCAGCGGCTCCGGCAAAGTATCGCGCCAGGCAGGTGCCATGCGCTTCAGCGGCCCCTGTCCCACCTGCGGCGGCACGGGCAAGCAGCGGCCACGCTGCCCCACTTGCGGCGGCTCCGGCCTGATCCACAAGCCGGAAACCTTTGAGGTGCGCATCCCGGCAGGGGTTGACACAGGATCTCGTGTCCGCGTGGCCGGCAAGGGCAATGCCGGTCTTGACGGCGGTCCGCGCGGCGACCTTTACATCATCACCGAGGTTGCTCCTCACCCGTTTTTCGAGCGCAGAGGAGATAACATTTACGTCAAAGTGCCGGTCACGGTCACAGAGGCGGCCTTGGGCGCAAAAGTTGAAGTGCCCACCCTTGACGGGCCAAGTACCATTCGCATCCCACCGGGCACGCAAAGTGGACAAACACTGCGCTTGCGCTCGAAAGGCGTTCCCTCACTACGCGGCGATGCGGGAGTGCGCGGCGACGAGTTCATTGAAGTGCAGGTAAGAGTTCCGCAGGTCGCCGACGAGAGAACCAAGGAGTTGTTGCGCGAACTCGCGCGGCTGAACCCGGAGGATCCGCGGAAGAACTTGAGCGCGGAAGGCAGTAGGCAGTAGGGAGAAAGCAATATCCCTGACGGCTGAACGCTGACAGCTAATGGCTCCGCTATGGCAAAACGAGGTAGAAAAACAAGCAGCAAAGCCGGCTACATGATCAGCGCGGTGGCGGAGATGTATAATCTGCATCCGCAAACGCTTCGCCTCTACGAACGCGAAGGCTTGCTCGCCCCGTCGCGCAGCCAAGGGAATACTCGCCTGTACACGAAAGAGGACCTCGAGCAGCTTGACGTCATACTGAAGCTCACGCGGGAGCTCGGGGTGAACCTCGCCGGTGTCGAGATCATTCTCAACATGCGTAAACGCATCGTGGAGATGGAGCGCGAAATGAAAGCCTTCGTGGAGTATGCGCGTGAGGAGTTCTTAAACCGTGCCGGCGAGTCGGAGAACAACATTCAAAACGCCCTGGTCCGCATCCCTCCACCTTCCCTCATCCGTGTCGTCCAGCCTCGCGGTCGCCGGGCTTCGCGAGAACGCGAAACCGCAGGTTAACGAGCAAAAAACCTCACCCCGATGTAATGTCCCGATACCAAAATCGTGGCATTTTCTTCAAAGGCCAGGGTATAATCATCCGCTGCTACTCAGGATCGCCTTCGGCTCCACAGGATGGCTGCCTTCGGGGTTTACTGCAACCTTAGCTAAGGGGTCGCCTGCCGCAACAGTCCGGTCATTCGTCGAATAGATTCTATCGGTTGCAAAAAATGGCCGATTCGCCCGAATCCCTTATGTGCGGAAGGGCCTGTAAAATCGGCACCTTTCGGTGTCGGCATCGGGGTAGCCGACGCGGCGCCGCGGGGCCGGGCAAAAACTTTTAAGGGTCCCCTCCTCGACCGGTGCCCGGTGTTGAGAATAAGTAAATTCCATCCTTCGCGCATCAAAAAAGCATGGCACGAAACGCGAAACGTTGGCTGGGATGGGTCCTTTTTGTGATTCTCCCACTCGCCCGAGCTCCTTTACTCCGCGCGTTTCCCCAGACGCAAAGCCTTAAAGGCCAGGTGGTCACCGACAAGGACGCCCCGATTCCGAACGCCGTCTGCTCGCTGAACGGCCACAACTTACCGCAAGGCAACCTGCAAACCACCACGGACGAGCGCGGGAATTTTGATTTTCCGGGACTTATGCCGGGGACTTATTCCCTCACCTGCGCGGCTGTAGGACGCCAGCCCGTCTCGAAGCCCGGGATAGAAGTTGTCGCTGGAAAGCTCCTCTCCGCGCTCCACATTGCTCTGCCTCTGGAGGTGTTCCGCCAGGAAATCACGGTCCACGCTCATGCGGGCCAACCGACCTCTGCCGAAGTCGCGCCGCCGTCATCGTTTTCCGCCCACGAGCTCATGACCTTGCCCCTGGCGGAATTGAAATTCACGGCCGCACTGCCGCTGGTGCCGGGCGTGGTGCGCACGCCGGACGGTAAGCTGAATATCAAGGGCACTCCGGAAGAGCAGGGTTTGCTGTTAGTGGACGGGGCTGACCTGGTGGATCCGGTCACGGGCGCATTTTCCGTTGAGGTTCCCATCGATAACATTGAGGAACTTCTGGTCTACAAAAGTCCCTACATGGCGGAATACGGCCGCTTTTCCGGCGGCCTCACTGTTATTCAGACCAAGCCGCCACTCGACCTTTGGCACTGGGAGCTCAACGACGTCATCCCGGATGTATTCATTGAGCAGGGGCACATTCAGGGCATCCAAGGGGACGCTCCACGCTTCTACTTGACGGGGCCTCTCATCAAAAACCGGCTGAATTTTTCCGAGTCCTTCATCTACGATCTGAACCGGGCCTTCGTGGAAGGGCTGCCGTGGCCGAAAAACATCAGCCGCAGAGAAGGCGTCTCCTCTTTCACCCATTTCCAGCTTATTCTTTCGCCTCGCAACCTGGTGTCGGCAAACGTCCGCATCTTTCCCGCTCGCCGGGAGTTCGACAACATCAGCGCGCTCATCCCGGAATCTGCCTCCTCAAACTACGGGCAGCGCGGTTATTCCATCGGCGGCATCGACCGGTTTATGACCCACTCCGGCGACATCCTGACCACGCTCTTTCAAGCGACCGAGTTCGACACTTATGCTCACGGGCAGGGAGCCGGACCCATGCTGATCACTCCCAACGGGTTCGCCGGAAACTACTTCAACGCTTACCAGCGGTTCGCCAACCAGGAGGAGGTTCAGGAAACCTACGAGCTTGGCGTCAAAAACTGGGCCGGCGCGCACCACGTTCAGATTGGTGGCGAATATTTCCGCCGCGCCTACACAGGCACCACCAACTCGGATACGGAGCTTATTACCAACGTTCCGGGAGACGTGCTCGGACGAATTAGCTTTTCCGGGCTGGTCCACCTGAGCGACGAAGATACCCAATTCGAAGCCTACGGGCAGGATCATTGGGCGGTGAACGACTCTCTAAACATCGATTACGGTCTGCGGTTCTCGAACGAAAACATCGGCAGCCCGGCTGCTTTTGCCCCACGCTTTGGTTTCGTCTACTCGCCCAGCCGCACTGGCCGAACGGTGATTCACGGCGGTGCCGGAATTTTCTATAACCGGATTGCCATGCTGGCCGCCGATTACGCTGAAAATCCTTCACGCACGATCAGCCTCTTCGCACCGGATGGCACACCGCTGGGGCCTCCCGAGACCTATCTCAACGCCTACCAGATTACCTCTCCGGAGGGGCGGCCCATTGCCGTCACTCACAACAGCCTTGGCGCCACGCCTTATGACCGCACCTGGAGCATGGAGGTCGACCAGGAGTTGCGTCCCAACTGGCTCTTGCGCGCGAGCTATCTCGGCAGCCGCGGTCTCGGCGAGTTTCTGGTGAATCCGGAGAGCCTTGCCGACGGCAGCCACGCCTATCTGCTCACCAACGGCGGCGCGTCGCGCTATCAGGAATTCGAATCCACCCTGCGCTGGCGGACGGCCGAAAAGGTGGATGTGAACTTCTCCTACGTGCATAGCACCACCCGGGGCGACCTCAATACACTCGGCGCGCTTTACGTGCCCTTTGAAGAACCCATCATCCGGCCCAACTACTTCGCGGATCTGCCTTCGGACGTTCCCAACCGCGTCATCACGTGGGGCGAGTTTGCGGCGCCCTGGGGCCTGACGCTGAGCCCGGTGTTTGATATTCACACCGGATTTCCCTATTCCTCTTACGACGTGTATCAGAACTACGTGGGGCCGCCGGATGGCCGCCGGTTCCCGAGGTTTTATTCTCTTGATTTTAAGATCAGTAAGGATTTCCACCTGCCCTTCCTGAAAATCGGCTTCTTCAAGCGGCACAAGTTCCGGGGAGCTTTGCAGATTTACGACATCACCAACCATCAAAACCCCGTCGATGTTTACAACAACATCGCGTCGCCTTTCTATGCCCATCTCATCGGCTTTCAGCACCTGACGTTCAATGCGTATTTTGATTTGATTTATTAATTCGCGGCACCATCACGGGCAACGTCCTGGGCAGAACGGTGGCTTCCAAAGGCAACATGCCGAGCGGCTCGCCGTCAACTTCAATTAAAGTCGCATTCTTCGCCTTGGCCTCGATGTGCGTGCCACGCAGGTGGTGAGTCTTGGGGTGACGGTAAACGTTGCCGGAATACAGCACGCGAATATCCCAGAGAAGCTGAAACATATTCATGTATTCGATCACGGTGACTTCCAGAACGCCGTCGTCCATCTTCGCCGTGGGACAAGGGTGCATCCCGCCGCCGTGGAACCGGCCATTGCCGATGGCAACATTCGTTACGCGCCGGGCAGCGCTCTTCCCCTGATCGACGTGGACCTCGACAACCTTACCCCGATAGCTCAAAAGAACCCGGAATGTGGACCAGAGAAAGGCAACTCTCCCCCCCAGCGGGCTCAGGAAATTCCTCGCACCGGCAGCCACCGCTCCGCCCATCCCGAAACTTACCAGGTTCACGAAATACCGCTCGCACGGCGATCCTCCATGGTCGGTGTACTTCACTTTCCCGAGATCAATGGCAACCGGCTGGCCAGTGGCCAGAGTTTCGATAGCATCCTCGATGCCGTTCCGCGCGGAAAACCCGAACATCCGCTGGAAGTCTCCTCCCGTTCCCGCCGGAAGGACACCCATCATAGCGCCGGGACGTATCAACTGATCCCGAGCCATGAAGCCGTTAGCAATCTCATTAAAAGTTCCGTCGCCGCCTACGCCCGCAATCAGGTTGAAATCCTGCGCCAGCAATTCGCGCGTCAACTCCGTCGCGTGACCTCGGTACGCGGTGAAGCGGGCTGTCACCTTTCCAAGTCTTTGCTCGATCCGTTCGGCAATCCGGGGCCAGCGCGCGGCAGTCTTGCCGGCGGCGGAGCGCGGGTTGATAATGAAGGCAATTTTCCGGGCAAAAATCATAACCGTGGCCGACGGCGCAGGTCTCCTATCGTCTCACGGAGCGTTTCTGCTGGCTCCCGCGTTTGAAAGCCCAGCTCGCGCCACGCCTTCGATGAATCGCAGTACCAGAAAAGGGCGGACATTTTGATGGATGCATCGTCCAGCTTAAACGACTTCCCGGCGAGCGGGAATGCCCAGCGCAGACCGCGCGCGCTGATCCGCGAGAGCCCCAGCGGCAGTTGGAGCTGCGGCGCGCGGCGGCCGGCAATGCGCGCGACGTTTTCGATGAGCTCGCGGAAAGTCCAGTTCACTCCGCCCAGCAAGTATCGCTCGCCCGGTCGGCCATTACGCATGGCGGCAATCAGGCCGGCCGCGACGTCCCGCACGTCAACAAAGTTCAGGCCACCGCTCGGAAGCGCCAGAATCTGCCCTTCCAGGAAAAGAGCGATGTCGCCCGTGGAGGACTGATGAACGTCACCAGGGCCGAGAATCAGGCTGGGGTTCACGATGGCGGCGGGTAGGGCATAACGCCGCGTGTAATCCAAAGCCAGTTTTTCTGCAAAGATTTTGCTGAGGTAGTAGGGCCACTCGCCAACCACCCCATTTTTGAAGCCCGAGCTTTCATCATGGATCACCGGCTCCGGGCCAACGGCAACCGTGCCGGACGACGACACCAGGACGGCCTTGTGAACGTTTTCGCGCCTGATCGCCGCGCATACATTCCGTGTGCCCTCGATGTGAGTACGATAAAGAATTGCCTGAGTTTTCGGATCACGCGAAACCATCCCTGCCAGGTGATAAATCTCGCTTACGCCTTTCGCCGCGCGCAGCACGTCTTCGGCGCGCGTCACATCGCCGCTCATGACCTCAACACGCGCATCTTCCCCCCACGATGTCGCCCCGCGAGCGAGGACTCGCAAGGCGGCTTCGGGCTCCGCGGACCTTAATTGCTCAACGAGATGCCTGCCGAGAAACCCGGTGGCGCCGGTAATGAGGATCAATTTCATCGAATTGTGTTAACGAGGCCGTCAGGTGTTGAAGCGGCGGCCGACCGTCAACCGCGGAACAGATTGGTCAGTCTGGCTTCCCAGGCCGCGTGGAGCGGAGTGGGTGGTCGCCCTCATACGCAAAAGCATATAACATGCACATCTTTATGTCCAACGGCGCCGAAGCGCGAAAAGCAGCAGCCAGGCGTGGGGTAACGCACTATCGGCACGGCGCGCGCGTTTCTTGACAAGGCCGGACCGGAAACTATACTCTACCTTTTCTGCCTTTTGGAGGCCGGCATGTTGATCACGCGGGAAGAGTTGGCTCTCCATAAAGTCACCGTCGATCAAACCTATCCCGCGGGAGCAGTGGACTATCCAAAGTTCCGTCAAACCGGCCCTCTGCGAGTTCAGGCCGTTGCAGAGCTGGTGGAGGGAGAAATCCGCATTCGAGGGCACCTTGAAGCGTGCATGGAGGCGGAGTGTGACCGCTGCATTGCTGCGGTGGAGATTCCTGTCGCGCAGGATTTCGATCTGTCTTATCGGCCGGTCGCGACCATTGCCCGCGAAGAAGAAATCGAGGTTCCGGGGGATGAGCTCGATGTGGGTTTCTACTCGGGCCCTGGAGTAGAGCTGGCCGACGTAATCAGAGAGCAGACCATACTGTCGTTGCCTATGAAGAGGGTCTGCCGGCCGGATTGCAAAGGTCTTTGCGCGGGTTGCGGGGCGAACCTTAATGTGGAGGCGTGCCGGTGCCGGCAGCCCGCGGATGACTCCCCCTTTGCCTCACTGCGGCAAAGCTAAGGAAAACCGGTTGCTCGCGGGATGGGAAGAGGGTGAGCCCATACGCACGGACGTATGCTGGCTTTCGCGCACCGATGCGGCGACGTCCTCATCGCCGTTGAATTTGAGCCTGCTCCGAGCGAATCGAAGGGATAGCCGCGTTACAGGAATGCCTGCAGCGTAGTGTTGTTCCCGCGTACAAAATTTGATCCTGGAAACTGAAGGGAAAGGGCACATGCCGAATCCAAAACGAAGGCATTCAAAGGCACGACGAAACCGGCGGCGGGCGCACGACAACCTTGCGCATCCGGGACTTGCGGAGTGCCCCCATTGCCATGAGGCCAAACCTCCGCACCTGGCGTGCCCACACTGCGGATATTACCGCGGCCGCGAAGCGATCCTGGTGAAGGAAAACGCCTGAGGCGCTTCCGATGCAGGGTGTCATGTTTTGAAGAGACTTTTTCAGTTTCTCCATCAGAGCGACATTCCGGCTGCAACACCCGGCATTTCAGTGTTTGATCCGAACGTTAAATCGATACGAAGTCGGCGAGCTTGAACCCGCCTTTCTATCCGAGTCATGCCACGAATAGCAGTCGATGCGATGGGGACTGATGCGGCTCCGCTGCCTGAGGTGGACGGTGCGATTCAGGCGGCACGCAACCGGCTGGCAGAGGTCCTCCTCGTCGGCCCTGAAGATATCCTCGAACAGGAGCTCGCGCGGCGTGGCGCGGCAAGGCTGCCCATTGAAATTGTTCATGCCAGTGAAACGGTCACAATGGAAGATGCGGCAGCTAAGGCGTTTCGGCGTAAACGAGATTCTTCCATGCGCGTCGCCTTGCGCTTAGTGCATGCCGGGCAGGCGGACGGCATGGTGAGCGCGGGCAACACCGGAGCCGTGATGGCCGCCGCAAAAATTACGCTCGGCGCGCTCGAAGGCGTGGACCGGCCGGCTCTGGCAGCGGTATTTCCTACCTCCAAAGGCAAGGCGGCGGTTCTGCTCGACGTGGGCGCGAACGTGGATTGCAAGCCGCATCATCTCGAGCAGTTCGCCATTATGGGTGAGGTTTACTATCGCGTGATCTTTGGCGTGGAAAGGCCTCGGGTGGGATTGCTTTCCATTGGCAGTGAAGACCACAAGGGAAATGAGCTGACGCGCGAGTCTTTTCTGCAGCTAAAGGGGCTGCCGCTGCGGTTTGTGGGCAACGTTGAAGGCCGCGATCTTTATAATGGCCGCGTCGAGGTGATCGTCTGTGACGGCTTTATTGGGAACGTCGCCCTGAAAATCAGCGAAGGCCTGATTGAAGCCGTAGCGGCCCTGCTGAAGGAGTCGCTCTCAAGCACGCTCTCCTCAAAAGTGGGGGCCGTGCTTTCCCGGAACGCCTTCCGGCATTTCAAAAAACGTGTGGACTATGCAGAATACGGCGGCGCGCCCCTGCTGGGCGTCCGCGGCGTGTGCCTGATCGCGCACGGCAGCTCCAACGCCAACGCCATCAAGAATGCTATTCGGGTGGCGGCGGAGTTTGCGGAGCGGGGCGTGAATGGAAAGATCGAACGGGAGCTGGCCCACACCGTCGCGACCCGGAATTATTAGGAACCCCAATTGGGTTTGCCAAGGAGCAGCATGAATCACGCGGGGATTCTCGGCACCGGCTCAGCGCTGCCGGAAAAGGTGATTACGAACTTTGACCTCGAGAAGATGGTGGACACTTCTGACCAGTGGATCACCGAGCGCACCGGAATCAAAGAACGACGCCAGGCCGCCCCCACGGAAACCACCTCTCTGTTGTGCATCCAGGCGGCCCGCAAGGCACTGGAGATGGCCGGCCTCCAGTCTTCCGACCTGGACGGCATCATTTGCTCGACGATTTCGCCGGATATGCCTCTCCCTTCGACGGCGGCTTTCATCCAGCGCGGGCTTGGCGCTCGGAGCGTTCTGGCATTTGACCTGGCAGCAGCTTGCTCCGGCTTTCTTTTTGCCATGACGGTGGCGGAGCAGTTCATTCGCACCGCGAAAGCCCGATATGTGCTGGTGGTGGGGGCAGAGTTGCTTTCGCGCTGGCTGGATTACCAGGATCGTGCTACCTGCGTCCTGTTCGGGGACGGCGTGGCGGCAGCCGTGCTCGGCCCGGTGACGCCGCCTGCAGGGATTCTGGCGACCGAGATGCACACGGATGGAGCCTTTGCCGAGCACCTTTACATTCCGGCCGGAGGCACATCTAAACCTGCTTCCTGCGAGACGGTGCGGGCGCGAGAGCACTACATCAAAATGCGCGGCAACGAGCTCTTCAAAGTAGCGGTGCGTAACCTTGAGGAAGTCTCTCGGCGCGTGCTGGTCGAGGCGCAACTCAAGCCGAACGATCTCGATCTCTTCATTCCTCATCAGGCCAACCAGCGCATCACCGAGGCGGTCCGGGAGCGCCTGGGCCTGGCGCCTCAAAAAGTCTTCTCCAACATTCATCGGGTCGGGAATACCTCCTCCGCGTCGATTCCCTTGTGTTTGGATGAGTGCGTGCGCAGCGGGCGGGTCAAGAAAGGCGACCTGATTTTGATGTCCGCCTTTGGAGCTGGCGTCACCTGGGGGTCAGCGCTCTTGCGATGGTGAAAAAGACCGTGATGAGAGTTGAGTGACCCGTGACGGGCAACGTCTTTCACTTGCCACTCATCACTCGTCACTGGTCGCTGCCTTCATGAAAGTCGCATTCTTATTTCCCGGTCAAGGCTCGCAATATCCCGGCATGGGCCGGGAACTGTTCGAGAACTTTCCCGTTGCGCGCGCCGTCTTTGAGGAAGCAGACCGCGCCCTGGGCTTCCCCATTTCACGGCTTTGCTTTGATGGGCCTGCCGAAGAACTCCAATTGACGGTCAACACGCAACCTGCGCTGCTGGCGGCTTCGGTGGCGGCGGCGAGGGCGTGCCAGGAGAAAGACGTTCGGCCGGACTTTGTGGCGGGTCACAGTCTGGGGGAATATTCGGCGCTGGTTGCGGCGGGATCGCTGGCCTTGGCGGATGCTCTGCTCCTGGTGCGGCGGCGCGGCGAGTACATGCAGGCAGCAGTGCCTTCAGGCGAGGGAGCGATGGCGGCGCTGCTAGGTGGCGGGCGGGCGGGCGCGGGGGCATTATGCCGCGAGGCAGAGGAGGGGCAGGTTTGTGTTCCGGCAAACCTCAATGCGCCGGGGCAGGTCGTGATTGCGGGGGACCGCGCCGCAGTTGAACGCGCGGTGAAACTGGCGCCCATGCACGGTTTCCGCCGCGCGGTGATGCTCAAAGTAAGCGCGCCGTTCCATTGCCCGCTCATGCAGCCAGCGGCGGAAAAGCTGGCGCGGGACCTGGATGCCGCCGCCATCCGCGACGCGGCGATTCCGCTGATCAACAACGTGGAGGCGCGTTGCGTGGAAGCAGCGAAGGAGGTCCGTGAAGGCTTGAAGCGCCAGGTGACCGCTCCGGTGCTCTGGGAGAAGTCGATGCTGAGACTTGCGTCCGAGGGAGTGAGCTTGTTTATCGAGGTGGGGCCTGGCAAGGTGCTCAGCGGCCTCATGCGCCAGATTGATCGGAATGCAGAATGTCGGCATGTTGAAGACATTATATCTTTGGAGGAAGCGCTCGCGGCCGTTGAAGGCACCCCGGTAAAGGAAAGTGGCTATGCTTAATATGCGAGCCTTTGCTTCTCTGCGACTTTGCATGAGACTTTTTGCTTGTTCACGAGATTTTTTAAACCTTCTCTGCATGGAAGGCGAAACCAATGTCGGACCGCCGTGACATCCTGGAAGGCAAAGTGGCGCTCGTCACCGGCGCTTCGCAAGGCATTGGCCGGGCGTGTGCCCTGGCGCTGGCGGAGGCGGGAGCAAGCGTCGCATTAGCCGCTCGCAGCCCCGAGAAGCTCGCCGCCGTCCGGACAGAGATTGAGCGCAATAGCGGGAAAGCGCTTGCCTTGAGCATGGATGTGGCAGAGGCTGCTTCCGTCAAAAGCGCCGTGGACGGGATGATTGCAGCCTGGGGAAAGATTGATATTCTGGTAAACAATGCGGGCGTTACCCGAGACAACCTGCTGCTGCGGATGAAGCCGGAAGACTGGGAAGTTGTGCTTAAGACGAACCTGGAAGGAGCGTATCATTGCATTCAGAAGGTATTGCCTTTCATGGTAAGGCAGCGATATGGGAGAATCATCAATATCGCCTCGGTGGTGGCGCAGGCGGGAAATGCGGGCCAGGCGAATTATATTGCGTCGAAGGCAGGCTTAATCGGGTTGACCAAGGCGGTGGCCGCGGAGGTGGGGAGCCGGAGCATCACCGTAAATGCAGTTTCGCCCGGCTTCATTGATACGGCCATGACGGAAAAGCTGAGCGAGGCGGTCAAACAGAAGATCTTGAGCGTCATTCCGCTCGGCCACATCGGGACGGATCGAGACGTGGCGTGCGCCGTGCGCTTTCTGGCGTCGGATGAGGCGGGATATATCACCGGCCACTGCCTCAACGTCAACGGCGGAATGTATATGGCATAAGACGGACTCACTTGTCACTCATCACTCGTCACTGTTAGAATGACTGACCATTTATTCCGAGGAGGAAGGTCTGATGGCTTCCATCGAAGAGAAGGTCAAGCAGCTTATTGTGGAGCAGCTTGGAGTGGATGAAGCGGAGGTAACGCCGGCGGCGCATTTCGTTGACGATCTGGGAGCGGATTCGCTGGACATCGTCGAGCTGGTGATGACGTTCGAAGAATCGTTCGAAATCGAGATCCCCGACGAGGATGCGGAAAAAATCCAGACGGTGAAAGACGCGGTGGATTACATCCAGTCGCACGTGAAGTCTTCGGCGAATTAGGGGCCCCGGACAAGGAGAAGATTCGGTCTTGTCGAGAAGAGTCGTCGTGACAGGCGTGGGCTTGGTTAGCCCGGACGGCGTGGGCACGGAGCCGACGTGGAAAAACATCCTGGCCGGTAAAAGTGGTGTCGCGCCCATCACCCATTTTGATACGACGGGGTTTTCAGTCACCATTGCCGCGGAGGTGAAAGGCTTCGATCCGCTTCAGTTCGTGGAAAAAAAAGAACTGAAGAAGATGGGCTTGTTCATCCAATTTGCCTTGGCGGCCACCGAGTTTGCGATGGAGCAATCGGGCCTGAAAATCGCTCCGGAGTTCGCCGGGCGGGTCGGCGTTTGCATCGGGTCCGGCATCGGCGGGTTTGACGTGATCGAGCGGGAGCACACGGCGCTGATGCAGGGCGGGCCGCGCCGCATTTCACCTTTCTTTATTCCCGCTTCCATTGTGAACCTGGCTGCGGGCTTCGTATCCATCCGATGGGGAGCTAAGGGGCCGAACTCGGCAACGTGCACCGCGTGCACTTCCAGCGCGCATTCCGTGGGAGACTCCTTTAAGATCATTGCCCGTTCGGATGCCGACGTGATGATTTGCGGAGGGGCGGAGGCGGCGATCACGCCAATGGGCGTGGGCGGATTTGCGGCCATGCGGGCGCTATCCACCCGAAACAACGAGCCGGAAAAAGCCAGCCGGCCTTTTGACCGGGACCGCGATGGGTTCGTCGTCGGCGAAGGGGCAGGCATCCTCATTCTCGAGGAGTTGGGCTTCGCTCTCCGGCGGGGCGCTCCGATTATTGCGGAAGTCGCCGGCTATGGCATGTCCGGAGACGCATTTCACATCACTCAGCCTTCGGAAGACGCGGGCGGGGCGACGCGCGTCATGCACAACACGCTGGCCGATGCGCAGGCCCATCCGGAACAGGTTGGCTACATCAACGCGCACGGCACTTCCACCCTGCCCAACGACCGCATCGAAACAGTGGCCATCAAGAAGGTTTTTAAGGATCACGCCAAAAAGCTCGCCGTGAGCTCCACGAAGTCGATGACGGGGCACTTGCTGGGAGGCGCGGGCGGCCTCGAGGCCGGTCTTACCGTGCTCGCCCTGCGCGATCAAATGCTGCCGCCGACGATTAATTATGAGAATCCCGATCCGGATTGCGATCTGGATTACATTCCAAACAAAGCGCGCGCGGCTTCATTCGAGTACGCGCTTTCGAATTCGTTCGGTTTTGGCGGAACGAACGCCGCAATCCTGTTCAAGCGGTATGAAGGATAGGGAATCGAGAAAGGGTCGAAAACACGATCCTGGTAGGCGATGGCCTGTGGGCGCCGGCCGGATCCCACTTGACCCTGTTCCCTATAACCTGTGTTGGGCATCATGAAAATCGCTGTCTGCCTGAAGCAAGTTCCTGCGCGGGACGCCATTCTCCGGATAAATGATAATGGGACCTGGATCAAGGATTCCGAAATCAGCTATGAAATTAACGAGCCGGATATATACGCCCTGGAAGAGGCCTTGCGCCTGAAAGAAGCGGCGGCGGAGCTGGGAAGTGAAGTTCTGGTGTGCACGCTCGGTCCCGCTCGCGCCCAGCCGGCGATCAAGGAAGCACTGGCAAAGGGCGCGGACCGCGCCCTGCATCTGGACGACCCCGCTTTTGAGAACCTGGACGCCTACGGCACCGCCCGCGTGCTGGCCGCGGCGCTGGCGCGAGAGCGACCGGATTTAATATTGACCGGCCTGCAATCCGACGATTCGGGATTTGCGCAGACTGGCGTGCTTCTGGCGGAGCGGCTTGGACTGCCGCATTCGACGATCATCATGGAGATCAGGGTGAGCGGGGGAAAGCTCGATGTGAAGCGGGAGCTTGAAGGAGGATGGTTTCAAAGGGTGGAGTTGCCACTACCGGCGGTCCTCACGATCCAGTCCGGCATCAACAAGCCCCGCTATGCCACCCTGAAGGGGATTATGACGGCAAAATCCAAGCCGCTTCACAGGATTGGAGCGGCGGAGCTCGGGTTGAGCGCAGCGGAGATTGCGCCGCGAGAGAGGATAGAGCGCATTTACGTGCCCGTCAAGAAAACCGGGGGAGAGCTTCTGGAAGGCAGCCCGAAGGAGATTGCCGTCAAGCTGGTGGATAAACTGAGGAACGAAGCGCGGGTTTTGTAGCGGGCTGCGATCAAACTGGGCATAATTTCTTGGCGTCTCATCAAAACGAGATTTTCATCGTCGCAGAGCATCAGGGCGGCAGAATCGTTCGGCCCACATGGGAAGTCTTGGCCGCCGGCCAGAAACTGGCCGAAGACCTGGAAGGATCGATTATTGCTGTCATCCTTGGACAGAGCGCAACCCCAGTTGCAGCTGAGCTCGCAACGGCCAAGGTCCAGGAAGTCCTGGCCGTTGAATCCG
>JASHTR010000254.1 GCA_030040455.1 Terriglobia bacterium
ACTTTCAACTTGCCTTGGCGGCTTTGCGAGCGGATGTTCATTTTTTCACAGTCTCTGGCTTGCCGGAGCGGAGTTCATCCTTTGAGGAGCCTTGGAGTGCGGCAGCGTGCTGCCGCTTTGCGCCGGCGAGCTTGCTCGTGGCGCTTAAGGAATATCCAGTGGCCAGCAAGCTTGCCTTGGGAAAAGCGGCGGCAAGCCGCCGCACTCCAAAGGGCGCGGTCATAAGTAGAGGCGCTTTCGACGCGCCACACTTGGAGAAAGATTCTTGAAACAGCAGCAACGTGAGCTTTCGGTGGGGTTGGGTAGATTTGAGCCGCGTTCGCTCAATAAGTGAATGATTTGGGAGCTGAAAATGCCACCGCACCCCAGTCAGAAATCGACCAGACCCGCCACCGCCACTCACCATGAACGACGGGGAGCTTCTCTGCGGATATCTGCGCGGCTCGGAGGTGGTCCCGCGACATCAGCTTCACGAACAAGCGCGCGTCACCGTTTCGGGCGAACTCGGCAACCTCCGCCACCACGTCTCCTGATGGACTTGGTCGCCAGCGGAATGTGCTAATTCGTCTGCTGCCGGCGGGGCCTTCTTCTCGTGGGGCCAGCAAGTCGGCCGGTCGGGGTATGACGCTCGGCGCCGAAGTCTTTCGTATCCGCGCCACGATCTTGGGAACTTCTTTCACGAACCCGTCGTTGGTGATCGGGTCGATGCTGGCGGCTAGCAACCCCCACTTACCCTGCTGTTTTCGGAATATTAGGAGCGCAGTGACCCATCCCAAGGAATCAGCGGCTTGATAGGTGGAATCCGTTTGTACAAACGCTAAGCGGCTGGTCCCCCAATAGCCACAGACTTTCGTTTCACCCACTTGGGACGGCCAAGGGTCAATTATTACCGTGTTGAGGCGGTCGACATCGTCATGGTCCTTAGGCGCCACGCCACCAAGCCCCCGAACAACAGGCCGGATAAGATCGAGGAGGCCCCCGGGCATGGATGGCACGACGCGGCGCACTCCGCACTCGGGGGGACGAAGTGCCAGAGATCGCACGACGTTGTAATTGCGAGAAGTCCGCAGTAGAAACTCCCAACTGGGACCTTCATCCAAACCGGCGAGCGAACCTGAGACATCCTCCAGCGCTCGAGAAATAGCCTCCGTGCTCGCAATGCCCCCAATATACGCGGGGGTTCTCCACACCCCGCCCCAGCGGGTATACCCCCCGGGTCGTATGGTAACGCCGTAGATCACCCCCAGGTATTCAACCGCGAGAACATCCGGCTCCTGATGTCTTTCGAAGGCAGCAAAGAACCGGTTGGCAAAACCTACCGCCGGAAAGACTTCGACTCTGATGGCGCATCCTAACGACTTCACCCTCAGCTTCAGATCTTCGGAAATGGCCTTGTCGGGAAGGCCGTTTTCGTATGGACTGCCCACCTTCCAGACGGTAATGACTCTTGCTTGCGGTGAGCAACGCGCCGAGTCCGGTAAAGGCGGTTGCTGAGCGTGTGCTCCTGGCGGGAGTGGCAGGATGCTGGGCCCACACTCTCTCTTCATCGTCTCCCTCACAAGATAGGCCCTCGACACCGGTAGACTGCTTATGTCAACGCGATAGCTCCGGACATTCCTGAGCGCGGCGTCCAGAACTTTGCTCTCCAGCTTTGCCTCTGCGGCCGCACTCGGCATCGCCATGCAAGCGAGAATAACTAACGCCCAAAGCTTTAACCGCATCGCGATGTCTCCTTTCTTCGGGTGTTCGCGGGAAAAACTCGCTGAGGCGTCTCCCTCCGGAGACGTTCTGGCGAAACTTTTCTGCGTGCTCTCACCTCACGGTCAGCGTCAATGTTTGGATTATTTGTTGCAACAAAGGCTAGGTTCAATGCTGGAGGCGCGGGTGAGAATCGAACTCACGCATAAAGGTTTTGCAGACCTCTCCCTTACCACTTGGGTACCGCGCCTTAGGCCGGTATGAGCTCGATCAGTCGGACAAAAACTGGAGCGGGAAACGGGATTCGAACCCGCGACTTCGACCTTGGCAAGGTCGCACTCTACCACTGAGTTATTCCCGCTTGTGAATGAGCTTTCTTACCCTCTTTCACTTCGAATTATAAGAATCGGCTTTTGGCATTGTCAAGGCAAGGAGGATTTCGGTTCCATCAAAATCGCACGTGGCGTGCTCGGAGCACAGCGTCCACCTTGTAACGCGGCTTCTCCAACACCAGACAGGCCGCAGGGCTGAAAAGCCAACCCTGCGCTACATTCGACGTAACCCCGGGATTTCGTGCGGAGAATTAATCGAAAAGCTCGGCTATAACGACCGAGAAACCGGGCAGGATCTTGGCATCAGGCGGCTATTCTTCCTTTTCCTCAGGAGGAGGAGCTTTCTTCTCTGCTTCCTGGGCTTCCTCTGCGGCCTTGCGACGGCGCTCGATGCGTTTTGCCCGCGCCTCCGCACGCTGGGAGAGAACCTGAGTTCCGATGAGCTCGAGAACCGCGGTGTCGGCCCCATCACCTTTTCGCCAGCCCGTATGGATCAACCGTGTGTATCCTCCGTTTCGCTCACGGTAGCGCGGCGCGACGTCTTCAAAGAGCTTCTTCACGGCCACAGCGCTCAGGAAATAGGCCGCAGCCAAGCGCCGAGCGTGCAAGTCGCCACGCTTCCCGAGAGTAATCATTTCTTCGGCGAGGCCGCGCGCGGCCTTCGCCTTCGCCACGGTGGTCTCAATGCGCTCCTCGAGGATAAGCGAGGTGACGAGGTTCCGCAATAACGCGCGGCGATGGGAGGTGTTCCGGCTGAGTTTTCTTCCGTAGTTCCTGTGACGCATGGTTCGTCTCTGTCTCAGACCTCCGGCTGGGGAGATTCAGGCGGCGGGGGGAGCGGATTGCCCTTTTCGTCAAACTTCATTCCCAGGCCCAAACCCATCAGGTCGAGGATTTCTTTGATCTCGTTCAGCGACTTGCGGCCAAAATTCTTGGTCTTCAGCATCTCGGCCTCAGTTTTTTCCACGAGCTGCCGGATGGTTTGGATATTCGCATTTTTCAGGCAGTTGTAGGAGCGGACCGAGAGCTCCAACTCCTCCACCGACCGATCCAGATTCTCATTTCGAATGGCAGCGGATTTTTCCGGCGTACCCGCTTCCGTCTCAGCGGGCTCTTCAAAGTTGATGAAAATGGTCATGTGATCTTTAAGCAGTTTCGCAGCATGGCCCACCGCGTCTTGAGGTGATATCGATCCGTTCGTCCACACGTCCAAGGTCAACTTGTCGTAGTCCGTCATCTGGCCCAGGCGGGCGGCTTCGACCGTGTAATTCACTTTCCGGATCGGAGAGTGAACGGAATCGATAGGGATGTAACCCACGGGCAGATCCTCATCATAATTTTTCTCAGCCGAAACATAGCCCCGGCCCGGCTGCACCCGCATTTCAACGTGCAGGCTTCCTCCCTCACTTACCGTCGCAATGTAGACATCCTTATCCAGAATCTCCACGTCGGGATCTTCCTGAATCATCCGCGACGTTACTTCACCCGGCTGGTCAACATTCAGATAAAGAGTCTTTATATCGTCCACGTTCATCTTCAGCGGGATCTGCTTGAGATTCAGGATAATATCGGTAGCGTCTTCGACCACGCCGGGGATCGATGAGAACTCGTGCATCACGCCTTCCACCTTGACCGCCGTGATCGCCGCGCCCTCAATCGAGGAAAGCAACACGCGGCGCAGGGCATTGCCAATCGTCGTGCCAAAGCCTCGTTCAAAGGGCTGCGCCTGAAAACGGCCAAATTGGTCGGTCAGCGTTTCCACGTCGCAAACCAGGCGTTTGGGCTTCTGAAAACCTTTCCACTGCATCGTTCGCGCACCTCCTAAAAAATACCGCCCTAAAAACAGCGGGATAGTCAAACGAGCGGCTAAAGAGCACTCAAAATTGTCATCCTGAGGAGCTGGAGGCGACGAAGGATCCCGGTTTTTGCTTGATCTCACAAATACAGAGATGCTTCGCTTCGCTCAGCATGACAGGTTCAAACGCTTATTCAGTAACCTCATTCAACTCGAGCTGAGGAGAGTTACTTGGAATAAAGCTCAACAATCATTTGCTCCTGGATGGGGAAGTTAACATCCTCCCGCCGGGGCAGAGAAATAACGCGACCCTTCAGCTTCTCCCGGTCGAATTCGAGCCACGAAGGAAGAGATCGACCGCCGGACAGATCCAGGGAGCGCTGGATTGAGGCCATGTTGCGGCTGCCTTCGCACACTTCAATCTCCAGGCCGGGCGCAACTTGAAAAGAGGGGATGTTCACCTTCCGCCCGGAAACCCGAATATGAGAGTGCCGCACAAGCTGGCGGGCCTCCGCTCGAGAAGTCGCAAGGCCGAGGCGATAGACGGTGTTATCCAGCCGGCGCTCGAGCATAAAAAGGAGGTTCTCGCCCGTGATTCCCTGGGTTCTCACCGCCTTCTCGAAGTAATGTCGAAACTGATTTTCCAGAATGCCGTAAAGCCGCCGGACCTTCTGTTTCTCCCGGAGTTGAAGCCCATAACCGAGGAGCTTCGGCCGCCGCGCCTTGCCGTGCTGCCCGGGAGCGAAATTGCGCTTTTCGATGGCGCACTTATCCGTTAGGCAACGCCGTCCTTTTAGAAAGAGCTTGGTTCCTTCGCGCCGGCAAAGCCGGCAAACCGCATCCCGGTATCTTGCCAAAACAACCTCCTCAGAACTCTGACCGGTTGCTGAAAAAGCCTGACAGCATGTCATTCTGAGGAGCCGAAGACGAGGAAGAATCCCTGTATTTGCTTGATCTTACAAAGCCGGGATTCTTCGCTTCGCTCAGAATGACAGCCTGGCTCGCTGTTTCAGCAATTCGCTGATGAGTCACCCATTCATTATTGAGGATTACCAGTTATAGTGACGGCCTTTTTTGCCGAAAGACCGACGGCCACAGGCCGCCGCTACACCGCTTGTTGTCACTATAATTAGTAACCCTCCGTAACTTATTGTGTCATCAGCCCTTTCCGCCAGGAAAAGCCCTCCATCCAATCAATGACTCAATTTTCAAACTCTCCGCCGCTTGGGCGGCTTGCACCCGTTGTGGGGAATCGGCGTAACGTCTTTAATGTTACGCACCTCGATCCCCACCGAGG
>JASHTR010000255.1 GCA_030040455.1 Terriglobia bacterium
GAGGGATCTTTGAGACAACGACTGATTTCGACGGCCACGGTCCAAACGTTTGTAGAAAAAGGTTAACGTTGCAAGAGCGAGAGGTGTTATAGGTGCCATGCAGATTCGAGGGGTGATCCCGGTGATCCCAACACCTTTCAAACCCGATGGCGCAATGGATGAGGAGTCACTCCGGCGGACTGTGGATTTTGCAATTGTAAGCGGAGCTAGCGCCATTTGTGCTCCTGCGTTTGGCAGCGAGTATTACAAGCTTTCGGACTCAGATCGCCATAGAGTCGTGGAAATTGTGGTCGAGCAGGCAGCCTGCCGTGTACCCTTCTTTGCGAGCACCAGCGCCGCATCGGTTGTTTCGGTTAACGAATTCTCGCGGCATGCAGAGTCCGTCGGCGCGCAAGGTGTGATGATCACCGCGCCCCGCGCGGTTCCTTTGGGCGTCTCGGAACTAGCTTCTTTTTTCGAGGCCGTGTGTGGAAGCATCGATATTCCTGTGATTCTCCAGGATGCCGATTTTACGGGCGGCGGGTTGGCAGTGAGCTTCTTCATGGATGTAGCAGCACGTTGTCCTAATTTAAGGTTCCTGAAGCTCGAAAACGTGTTGCCAGGTGCGAGATGTCGTGAGATTCTTCAACGGTCGGAAGGCAGGATTCACGTACTGTATGGCTGGGGAGGTCTTCGGCTGTTCGATGGGTTAGCTCATGGCGCCAGCGGCATTATGCCAGGTACAGGCTTGGTCGACGTCTATGCACGGATTATCGGATTGCACGAGCAGGGCCGCGTCTCCGAGGCGAAAGACCTCTTCTATCACCTGCTGCCTTTCCTGGTATTTGCACTTGAACATCTTGAGCTATTCATTCGGATGGAAAAGCGAGTGCTAATGAAGCGGGGCGTTATCGCCTCAGATTATCTGCGAGAGCCTACATTGCAATTGGATAATCTCTACGAAGAGCAAATGGAAGAACTCGTAGATCTTGCAATTAACCTGGCTAACCTTGCCCCTCTGCAGAAAATAATATGATGCGATCAGCCGCCGTTTCGAGAGCGAACGATACCCGCTGGGGGTGCATGGGGGTCCAGTTGCACTCCTTGAAAACGTCAGCAGGCTAGCACGAACCAGGAATGGAGACGCGTCCAGCCACACCTACTTTCCGCTCCCACCGCATTGTCCTAGCCCTGCTATTTTCCGTAACCGCAATCAATTATCTTGACCGGCAGACGCTTTCCGTTATTGCGCCGCTGCTCCAGAAACAACTCTCGTTTTCAACGATTGGCTATTCCCGTGTTGTCTTCCTGTTTATGTTGGGATACACCATCGGTCAAACGCTCGATGGCAAGCTCATGGATAAACTCGGCTCGCGCCTAGGCATGTTCTATTGCGTCGCTCTGTGGTCAGTCGTCAGCATGCTGCATAGCTTAGTCACAGAGGTGGTCAGCCTGGGTATCCTGCGATTCTTCCTGGGCATCGCTGAAGCAGGTAACTGGCCAGGAGGGGTGAAGACTGTGGGAGAGAATTTTTCTCCTGAGCGACGGGCCTTTGGCGTCGGCGTGTTCAACAGCGGGTCTACCGTCGGCGCGATCGTTGCTCCGCCGCTGGTGGTCGCGATCATGGGGATATGGGGCTGGCGACCGATGTTTCTGACCATTGGTGTTACAGGGTTGGTCTGGGTTTTATTATGGAATAAGCTTTACCGGAAGGACCCAGCGCCTGCTCCGCCAACCCATCTACGCCATTTTCCGACACGCGCCCTCCTGGGCGATAAGGCTGTTTGGGGACTTATGCTCGGACGTTTTTTTTCCGACCCTATTTGGTGGTTCTATGCTTTCTGGCTGCCCGAGTATTTAGTTCAGGGTCGCGGCTTCAGCCTCCGCGAGGTTGGACGCACGGCCTGGATTCCATTTGCTTTCGCGGGGGCCGGTGGCTGGCTTGGCGGATTAGCCTCGGACGCGTTGATTCGCCGAGGCGTTACTCCGGTAAAAGCACGGAAGATGGTCATGGTGATAGGGGCGATCCTTATGCTGTGTGGTGTCCCTGCCTTCCGGGTGAAGAGCGCCAGCCTCGCGCTTGCCTTGATCAGCATCGTGGTATTCGGCTTCACCGGCTGGGCAAGTAACATGCTGTGCCTGTCAACCGATTTGTTCCCCGGCGACCTCGTGGGACAGGTTACGGGGCTCGACGGCACTTCCGCCTCCATCGGAGGCATGCTGCTTACGCTGGCCACCGGCTGGCTGGTTCAGAACGTATCCTATGGCTCGGTATTCGTAGTTACCTCCGGAATGATCGTGTGCGCAGTCGCAGCGATCCTTTGGCTCATCCCTCGCGCTCGCAGAGCCGATCTAGCGTAAATTTGGTGATGATAACTGTGAAAATCATATGTCCGCTGATATGGCTGGTCCTGTATTTCTGTGGTCTTCCATTGGCACGCGCCCAGACGACTCCCGAATCGGTGCAGCCTCTCCTTTCACAGCAGATTCAAACGACCGCGGTCACCGCATTCCAGGTCCAAAACTTCATTGCGCGGCGGGTTGCCAAACTTCCCACCCCGGCGACAGCCAAGGAATGGAACGC
>JASHTR010000256.1 GCA_030040455.1 Terriglobia bacterium
AGCCACGAGCTAGGCACCACCCGCATGGGCAGTGACAGAAGATACTCAGTTCTGAATTCCTACTGCCAAGCATGGGACTGCAGAAACCTCTTTGTTGTCGATGGGGGCCCCTTCGTAGGCAACCCGGAGAAAAACCCGACACTTACGATCTTGGCCCTCGCTTGGCGCACCTCCGAATACATTGCGGACCAATTAAGAAGGCGCAACATTTAGCAGAGAGGATTGTGGTTATGGGATATCCACTTCGTTCAGGCGATCCCAATTATGTTGTGGTTGTAGTCACTTCTCCCGGAGCCTCCGGCCCGAAGGCGTAAACCCATCGAAGACGTCTTTTATGGTCCGATGGGTTCAATGGTGACCGCGCAAGATTCTGATACTTGCAAGATTTGGGGAGGTCCGGCACTCTCACCCGAGTGCCCAAGGGGAAAGTAACGTCCCTCACCTTGCCACCAATTTGATGCTATGCCTCATCAGCCGCGAGCGAGAAAATTTGAGCGCTCCGATCGAGGAGGGTCTGTTTCCACTGTTTTACTTCACCTGGACAATGCCTCCTACTGCCTGGGCCGTACAATCCACTTCGATCCAGACGCGAAGGTAGTGATCGGCTCCGAAGAGGGTGACTGCATGATGTCCGAGAGGCCGACAGCGGCATTCACACTGCCTTCGTGGTGCCGGAAGATACCTAAGCGATGCGTGGGCAGGTTCTTTATGAGCTATTAAGGCACATCGCGGTGGCAAGCACGAGGGTCAGCACATGCGATTCGCACTTTTTCATAGACAGACCTTTGATCCTATGGCCGCGCAACTGCTGGATCGAGCTATTGCGGAGGTCAGAGGGTAACAAGGAGGATGCATGTCAAAAAGATCTAGTATGGGCCGCCGGGACTTTTTCAAAGCCGGGGCGGGCGGTGCGGCGCTTGCGGCAGGGGCAATGACGCCCATAAGCCCCATCGGGAGAAGTGCGGCGCTTCCGGCTTCCCAACCAGCAGGCAAAGCCGCAAAGGTTTTCATGATTACTGACGTTGAAGGGGTAAGTGGCATTTTCGATACCGACCTTCAGTGCCTGCCCTATACAAGTCCCCGCTGGACGGAGACGCACCAACTACTCACGGGCGAAGTGAACGCCGCGGTGGACGGCTTAATCGAAGGAGGTGCGACGGAAGTCATCGTTTGGGACGGCCACGACGATAGCCGCTCGCTCTCCGCACTCGACATTAATCCCAAGGCACGATTGCTGACCGGCGAGCCCGTCTCACCGACGCTCGAGCTTGACCCCTCCTACAGCGCCGTCATCTTTGTAGGCCAGCACGCAATGGCCGGAGCCAAAAAAGGAATCCTCAATCACTCTTACAACTCTCTGGGCGTTCAAAACATGTGGGTCAACAACCTTCGCGTGGGCGAGATCGGGGGGCGCGTCATGCTGGCGGGAAGCGTGGGGGTTCCGGTCATCATGCTTTCGGGAGACAAGGCGGCGTGCAAGGAACTTCGCGCGCTTGTCCCCCAAGCGGAATGCGCCGAGGTGAAATCGGGTGTCAGCCGGACGGCCGGTTACATGCTTCCCCATCCCAAAGCATGCGCGCTCATTCACGATACCGCGCAGCGCGCTATGCAGCGCATTTCGGAGATCACACCTTATCGCGTCACAGGACCCGTAGAAGTAAAAGTTGAATTCACCACAAGGGGTGTAAGGCTCTTTCGTCCAAGAGACGGCGTGGAACAACTGGACGAGCGGACCTGGGCCTTCCGGGGTAAAGATATCCGGGATGCGTGGCTAAAGTATGCAAGCTTCTGATTCAAAAACAGGCAAATCCATTGGACGCAAAAGTTCGTGGAGACGTTTAACAATGCGCCAGCAGGAGGACAAAGGGTGATCGACTCTCGACAAATGAACCGGCGCGGCGCCCTGCGCGCTCTCACCGGAGCGGGCGCTTTATCAGCCTTGGAAAGAGACGGGTTAGCCGCTTCACCCACGGGCCAGGGAGCAAACTCAAATCGTCTGGCAATCAAGCTCGCCACGATTGAGGCCGATCGAAACGAGACGTGGAAGGGCTCGCCGCTGGGCAACCTGTATCCTTTCATTAAGAAGATGCAAGAGGAGGCGCCGCAACGCCTGGCGTTTCTGAAAGTCCAGCCAAACGATCTGGAAGCCTGGAAGGCCGAAGCTCGCGCCAAGATCTTCGACTTGTTGCTCTATCGCCCCAAGCCGTGCGATCCCAAAGCGCGCATTCTGGAGAAAGTGGATAAAGGCGACTACATTCGTGAATACCTGCGATTCCACACAACTCCCGACATCGAAGTGCCCGCCTACTTTCTTTACCCGAAGCGGGCGAAGTTTCCCGTGCCTGCGGTTGTAGGGCTCCACGACCACAGCGGATTTTTCTACTACGGCAAAGAGAAGATCGTCGAGATCGAGCATGAAAACCCAGTGGCGACGGCGTTTCGGCAGTGGCGTTACGACGGGTTGAGTTTTCCGATTACGCTGGCGCGACACGGCTACGCAGTGATCGTGACGGATATGTATTACTTCGGGGAGCGCCGGCTCATCCTGGACTCGGATGTGTCCGAAGGCATCAATACCTGGTCGAAGATGGAATCCGCCGATGTAATTGACAAGATTAACCGACGCAACGGCGATAACGAATGCCTGGTGAATCAGAACCTTCAGGATGCGGGCATCACTTGGGGAGGCGTGACCTGCTGGGACGATATTCGGACTATCGATTACCTGGCAACGCGGCCTGAGGTGGATATCAAAAGGGTAGCCTGCACGGGCCTTTCGGTGGGAGGATGGCGAACCAACTTTTTGGCAGGTCTCGATTCAAGAATCAAAGCAGCCTGCATCGCGGGCTGGATGACGTCGTTCCACCAAATCGTCCCGTGGTTTGTCAAATATACCATTTGGGCTGGAAACGTGCCGGGGTTGTTCAAGTATCTGGATTACCCCGACGTCGGTTCATTGACGATGCCGAATCCTCTGATGGTGGTGAACGGCACCGAAGACCCCCTCTTCCCGCCCGACGGCGTCAAGGCCTCCTACCGGAACCTTGCGCGCTGTTACGCGGCGATTGGCAAGCCGGAACGGTTCACTACCTACACCTACGTCGGTCCCCACAAGTTTCCCGCGCGCGCACAGCAGCTCATGATAGATTGGTTTGACCGCTGGGTTTAGCCCTGACTTTAGTGATCCACGCGCCGGACATCCTCGCGAAAGCGCGCGCCGCGCTTCCCAAAGACCCGCTCGCAAAGTGGGCCTCAATCATTTTTAGTCTTTCGGCGCTTACCTTACTGATCTCTATTGCTGCCTCCCAGTCGTTTCTGGCGCTGGCGGCATTGCTCTATTTCGTCTGGCTGCTGGCTGCCCATCCCAAGCCGCGCATCGGCTTTCCTCCCGTGAAACTGCCCCTGGCGCTCTACTGCGTCTTCACCGTTATTTCGATCTTCTTTGCTGAGAACAAGGCTGTCGGTGGCTTTGCCGTGCGGAAGCTGGCGCTCTTCCTGATTTTGCTGCTTGCCGTCAACCTGATCGTAAGTCTCCGGCATCTCTTCTTCCTTCTGAAGGCTATGTTCGTGGAAGCAGCCGTGGCGGGCATCGTGGGCGTGGCGCAGTTTATTCGCCAGTACCGCGAGGTGCGCATCCAGCATCCGCATCGCATTTACCTTTATATGACCGTCACTCGCATTCATGGCTTTATGGGACACTGGATGAACTTCGGTGGGCAGCAGATGCTGATGTTCTGCGCGCTCCTCGCTTTTCTGCTTCTGGCCTTGAAATGGAAAAGCCAACCGGGGGCGGAGACGATGGCCGCGACGGAGCCAGCAGAGATCGCCGCCCCACGCCAGATAAAGCTCTGGTGGATTGTGTGCGCCATCATTGCATTTTCCATCCTGCTGAATTTCACGCGCGGCGTCTGGCTGGGATGTTTTATGGGAGCGGTTTATGTGATAGCGCGCTGGCGCGCGCGTTGGCTTTGGACGCTGCCCGTGCTGGTGGCGATCACCCTCCTCGCGGGACCGCAATTGCTGCGCCGCCGGGAAGAATCCGTGCTTCATCCTTCCCGCGACGCTTCGCTGGCAGTGCGGTTCGAGATGTGGCGCGCCGGCCGGCGGATGATTCAGAAGCATCCGCTGGCGGGCGTGGGGCCGGAAAACATTCCGGAGGTCTATGACCTCTACCTGCCTCCGGGCAAGACGCCCATTGTCGGCTATCACGACCACTTGCATGATGATTTCATCCAGATTGCGGCGGCGCGCGGACTGCCGTGTCTTGTGGCCTGGTTGTGGTTTATGCTAGCGCTCGCCTGGGGCATTCTGCGAAGAAGCCGTAAGCTCGCTGCCTCCCGATGGGTGGCTCATGCCGCGCTCGCCGGCTGGCTGGCTTTTATCGCCGAGGGACTTTTTGAATACAACTTCGGCACCTCCCCCGTTCTGATGGTATTCCTGTTCGTCATGGCCTTGCCTTTTGCCGCGGAAGAGATTGAAAATCGTGCTGCACTCGCCGCCCTTGGGGAGAAAAATAACGGGGATTCTCATTCGTAACGCAATGCCACCATCGGGTCCACTTTCGCCGCACGCCGCGCGGGAAGGTAGCATGCCAAAACGGCCACCGCAGTCAGCATCAGCGAGACCGCGACAAACGTTATCGGATCGTTCGCCCCGACGCCGTAGAGCAGGTGTGAAAAGCTGGAAAGCACTCGTGTGAGAATTAAGGCGGCGACGACCCCAATCGACAGGCCAGACAAAGCCAGTTTCAGGCCCTGTCCAATCACCATCCTAAAAACATCCTGCTTTTCTGCGCCCAGGGCCATTCGAACGCCAATCTCATGCGTGCGCTGCGCAACTGAATAGGAAATCACGCCATAAATTCCTACGAAGGCCAATAGCAACGCCAAGCCTGCGAAGATTCCGAGCAAGATCATGGGAAAACGTTGTTGCCACATGGAGTCCGAAAGCATCTGCTCCATGGTTTGCACGTCATAGATGGTTTGCTGCCTGCCGGCGCCATAAACGACTTTCTTGATTTCAGAGATCGCTACCACAGGATCAAGCGGAGTGCGAACGAGGATGGCCATACTGCCGAGACTCCCTTCTGACCAGTATTTGTCGGGAATCTGGTAGAGCGGAATGTAGCTTTGGTCAGGCGTGTAAGTGCCCGGCACGCTTAGCCCCGAGTGTCGCACGTGGCCCACTACGCCGACGATCCGGCAGGGTCCGATGGGAGAGGCGAATCCGAAAGTCAGGGTCTGGCCTATGGGGTCTTTGCCAGGAAAATACATTCGTTCGAAGTCGCTATCGATGGCTGCAACACACGGGGATTTGAGGTTGTCGTGCGGGGTGAAGAAGCGGCCGCGAAGAAGGGGGATTCGCATGGTGCGCAGGTACTCTGGCCCCGTATCGAACACCATCATCCGCGGGGCCGCCTGAGTCACGGCAGGCCTTTGACTGCCAATCCAGAAAGGGGTGATGTTAGGGTCTCCGGTTAAAGGCAGGACATAAGTAAGGCCCACCGCTTTTACACCAGGAAGCTGCCGAATACGATCAATTAGCTGTTGGTAAGCGCGCCGCGTAGCGACTCCGGTCTTTGCTGCTGACGGCGAAAACCCCACGTTGAAACTAATGACGTGCCGGGCGTCGAAGCCGGGATTCGTATCCCACAAATGACGGATGGTATGGAAAAGCAGGCCAGTGCCCACCAGCAACACCAGCGTCAGAGCCATCTGGAAAATCACGAGGCTGTTTTTGGCGCGGTGCTGCCCGCTCGAAGCCGTTCGGCCACCCTCCTTAAGTTCTTCCTGCAAGTTGAACTGCGAGCTCCCTAAAGCCGGAGCCAATCCAAAAACGATACCCACCACGACGGCAACAGTGAAGGCAAAAAGCAGTACCGGAACGTTCAAGCCAACATCACGGATCAGAGGCAGGCTTCCCGGCACTACCGCCAGCACGGGTCTTACTCCCCACGCAGCGATCAGGAGTCCTAACGCGCCGCCAGCTATCGCCAGGATTGTGCTTTCCGTGAGCAACTGCCGCACCACGCGCCAGCGGCTCGCCCCCAGCGCTGAGCGAACCGCAAACTCGCGGCTACGTGCCGCCGAGCGCGCAAGCAGGAGATTCGCAACGTTAGCACAGGCGATCAGTAGTACGAGCCCTACAGCGCCGAACAGCAGCAAAAGAGTTCCACTCGTGTAACCGACGATTTGCTGCTTGAGAGATACCACTTTTGCCCCCAG
>JASHTR010000257.1 GCA_030040455.1 Terriglobia bacterium
CGATTGAGCCATTGAATCTTTTAATGATTGTGTCATCGGGCGATTGAGTCGATGAATGAATCACTCCATCTCCCAATGATTCAATCCTACAATGCGGGCCTGGGTCTTCAAGATCAACACGCGGCGCGGGTGGAAGTTTGATGAATACTTTCGCTCGCGCGCGCGGGGTGCGTTTGGAATGGGGGATGAGGGCTGGATCCGAAGCGCTTCCAGCCTCCGTTATCTGCGCGAAGAGGTCAAGCGCGGAGACCTGTTCCTTTGCTACGAGGCAGACCGCAAATGCCTCGTCGGCCTCGCGCGAGCCGCTTCTTCGGGACGCGACGTGGGAACGGAATCGCTGGTGGATTTCTGCCCGCCGCGCGAAGCCGTGCGCCTTGAAAACCCGTTGAAACGCCGCCCTGACCTCGATCACATCCTCGCCTTTACTCCTCTTCGCGGACGCGGCACCGTCCAGAAGATTGATCCCGACGAGTTTCGCGAGCTTCGCCGCCGCATCCTGAAGAAGAATCCACGCCAAAAAGAACGTCTGCAACGCCTGTGGGGTTAGCCGGCGGGGATCTATTTCCTCTTAAGCGCCTTTTCCAAGCACGACACGATCACGACTTGTGGTAATAGAAGGTGGGGCTCTTCAATTTCTCAAGTGCGGCGGACCGGGAGCAGTCTTGGTTGGAGGCCTGCCACTCAACAAGATACTTCCGGGATGCCCAAGTCCTTGCTGCCCGGCGGCGAGATTTTAATTTCCGGCGCAAAGCGGTCCAGCACATCCAGCGCGATGCGAGCGCGCCGGACGCGCTCGCGCGCCATCAGGGTAGCCGTCGGTTCGATGTGCACGCCGGAAGGATAAATGTCCGGCGCGTTGCGGAGGCCGAACTTCAGGTACATGGGGGCAGCGACCGAAATCAGTTGGGGCATCTCGTAGTAGCGGACGAAGCCGCCGAAATTGTCCGGGACCTCGATGTACATATCAATGGGAACTTCCACGGTCTGGCGAAGGGCGCCAATCTGGGCAGGGCTTAAGTCGGTTGGAATATTGAGCGTGGAAACGCCGGCATTTTCAAAAATCTTTGCAGTGGCGGGATTGGCGGCGGGCAGGGTGACCGAGCTCTTGATGACCAGATTTTTCGGCAACTCGCCTTTCTTCTTCATCTCGTTGAGCACCCAGATGAGGCCCAGGTCTGCGGGAAGGATACTGCGAATGCCCAGGTCGCACGCCCAACGCACGTCCTCGATGGCGTAAACCAACTGGTCCGCGCCCCGGTGCTGAAGCCCAATTACCTTGCCGGCGCTGGTGAGCGCTTGTGCTCCGGTCTCAAAGGAGGCGCGCGGCCCGACGAAAAGGCAAACTTCCACCTTATTGTCGTAACCGATGCGCGCCATTTCCGCAATCTCGGCCTTCGGCAGCAGCAGCACGCCACTGCCCTGGCTGACGCGATGGACGGGTACTTTCAGTTCCTTGGCCAGCGATAAAACCTCACGGAAAACACGGGGGCCTTCACAGCTTGGAATCTCAATGCGAAACTGGCCGCCATCCGGAAAGCGCAGGCGGCTCGGCTTCAGCGCGCGTTGGTCTTCGGCAGGAAGGCCGAGTTTCTTTAAAAACTCCGTGGTCTTTTTCATATTTGTCTCACTCCCCTGGAAGCCACCTTCACCGGTTATTCCCGCGCAAGCGGTGACCCTTCTCTGAGATCGATCTGGACCCCCGCCTGCGTCGGGGTAGCAACAAGCTGGTTTTCATTCGCTCGAGCGGGCCGCCGCCCACGCGATACTCGGGATGACTATTGCGTATACTTGAGATAGACCGTGCGCGTTTCCGTATAGAAATCAAGCGCCACAGGCCCTTGCTCGCGCATCCCGAAGCTTGATTCCTTGGTTCCCCCGAAAGGCAATTGGTATTCAACGCCCGCCGTGGGCAGATTCACCGTGATGAGTCCTGCTTCGATTCTATTGATGAATTGGTGCACGTGCGTGAGGTCTTTCGAGACCAGCGAGGCGGAAAGTCCGAAGGAAACTCCGTTGGCGAGCCTCATCGCCTCTTCGAAATCTTCAGCAACCATCAAGGCGAGCACCGGCCCGAAGACCTCTTCTCGCGCGATCCGCATTGCCGGAATGACTCCCTCGAAGATGGTCGGCTCGATAAAGTAACCGTGGTCGTAATTACCGCCCGTCAGCCGCTTGCCTCCGCAAAGGAGTTTGGCTCCTTCCTTCCGCGCAATCTCAATATACTTCAGGTCTGTTTCCAACTGCGCGGAATCGACGGCGGGGCCAATGTGAATGCCGGCTTCAAGTCCATTACCCACTTTCAGCTTGCCGGTTTTTTCCAGCAGCTTTTCGACCAGCGGCCTATAGATCGCCTTGTCAATGATGGCACGGCTGCACGCCGTGCACTTCTGCCCAGTCGAAAAAAACGCGCCATTCACCAGGATGTCAGCGGCGTAGTTGAGGTCCGCATCCTTTAGGACAATCGTCGGGTTCTTGCCGCCCATTTCGGTCTGAACGCGAATTTTTCGCGGCGCAACTTTCTGATAGAGCTGATTTCCGACCGCGCACGACCCGGTGAAGGAAACGGCGCGGACTGCCGAGTGCTCGACGAGCGCATTCCCGGCCACTCCCCCGCTGCCCGTGACGTAATTCAGCACGCCCGCCGGCAGCCCTGCCTGCTCGAGAGCTTCAACGATGCGATAAGCGCTCAACGGCGCGAGCGATGCGGGCTTGATGACCACCGTGTTCCCCGCGACCAGCGCCGGAGCCATTTTCCAGGCGGGAATAGCGCTCGGGAAATTCCACGGAGTGATCAGGGCTATGACGCCCAAAGGTTTGCGGAGCGTATAGCAGAAAACGTTTTCACGCTCCGAGGGAATCTGGTAGCTGAACGCCCGCGCGCCCTCACCACCAAAATAACGGAGAATGTTGATGGCCCGCTTTACTTCTCCTTTGGCTTCGGGAAGCGTCTTGCCCTCCTCGCGGGTCATTTCCTCGCCCAGTCGCTCGAGGCGGCTCTCAAGAAGCTCGGCGGCTTTAAACAGGAACTCGCCGCGAAGCGGAGCAGGCCTGGCAGCCCATCCAGGCTGGGCTTGGGCCGCTGCTTCGCAGGCTTCTTGAACGTCCTCCGCTCCCGAAGCCTGAAAAAGCCCGATGGTTTCCCGGGTATCGGCCGGGTTGATATTGGGAAAAGTCTTCCCGGATTTCGACTCCACCCATTTGCCGTTTATGTAGTTCTGAAAGACTTCAGCCATGTCAACTCCCTTGAGAAAACTCAACGCTTCGCGGAGAAAAACAGAACGTCATTATGATGAGCGAAAGGAAGCGGTGTCAAGCGAACGTGTCAAAGCGAACGAAAGAACGTAAGAAAGAGGAATAAGGAGGACTAACAAGGTATAATCATGAGCATGGCTCCGGTTATTCACATCTCGGAAGCGGAAGCGGCCAGCGACTTCGCGTCGCTGTTGGCGCGTGTGCGTGCTGGTGCGGAGGTGGTGATCGAGCGCGATTCGCAACCTGTAGCCGTCGTTCATGCCGCGCCCCCCCCACGCCGGACCATCTCGGAGTGCATCGCGCTGCTGCCCGAAGATTCCACAGCGACGATTGATTCTGATTTCGCCCAGGATGTTGTGGCGGCGATTAAAACTCACCGCGATCCGCTTAATCCACCTGCATGGGACTAATTCTTGATTCCAGCGTTCTTGTCGCGGCAGAACGCCCATCAGATGCTAGCCTCTGTCGCGCGTGAAGTTGGCGAGACGGAGGTCAGACCTGTTGATTGGCGTGACCGTGCTTGAACTCGGCTACGGCGTTGCTGCCGCTAACATCCGTCACTTCCAGTCGATCCCAGGCTTATCCGTAGTGCAACTCTAACCTCATGGAAAGAGAAACTCTGCGCTACCCTGCTCCAAAGTGTTCCTTTAACCGCTGGTTAAGGGCCCTCTACGTTAACCTTCGCGAATCGAAGTTCACCCCCCTGTTTCCCCCGTATCCGAAACACGAGATTTCTTATAATATGGAACGGTTTATCGCAGCGGCTATTCATCAAATGAAGGAAAAAGGATGCGGATCGTGGGTCAGCAGGACTCAAAGAGCTTGTTCACTTTAATCGAAAGGTTCGCCAGAACGCACGGCACCTTGCTGGTGCTTGTGACGGTTCTGCTGGTCTCCGTTCGAGGCCAAGCACAAATAGACCGTGCCGGCCTGACCGGTACAGTAACAGATCCTTCCGGTCTTGTACTGCCCGGCGCGCGTGTCACGGCAGTCCAAAATGTGACGGGGTTGCGGCGGGTGGCGATTACATCCGGCCGTGGAACCTACGATTTTCCGGAACTGCCGGTTGGGATCTATACCGTAACATTCAGCCACAATGGGTTCCAAGTTTTGATTTTTAGGAACGTGGTGGAGGCGGTGGAGCATACAAGCACCTTAAATGTGGTGCTTAAGGTTGTAGGCGGCAGGGAGCAGATTGAGGTTCCGGAGAGCACGATGCAACTGGACGAAACCTCGGACATGCTGGGAGCGCACATCGGGAGCAAGCAGGTGAGCGAGCTGCTCCTCAATGGCCGCAACTGGGCCACGCTGACCGAGCTCGCTCCTCTCGCGGTGGACACGAACTATAACAGCAGCAGCAACCAGAGGAGTATCCGTGTTGCCGGGCGGGGACGCGACGACAACAATTTTACCTATGATGGCATCGACGCTACGAACATCATCAATCAGGCCCAGCAACCTTACGTGCGTTTAGCCATACCTCTGGACACGATCCAGGAATTTCGTGTCGTATCCATGCTGGCCACCGCAGAAAGCGGGGCCACGGCCGGGGCCCAGATGGCGGTGACGTCAGCGTCGGGCACCAATCAGTTTCACGGCAGCGCTTTCGACTTTCTTCGCAATGACGTTTTCGATGCGCGCAGTTTTATTGATCCCACCAAACCACCGTTCCGCTTGAACCAGTTCGGAGGAAGCTTGGGTGGACCGATCGTCCATAACAAAACCTTTTTTTTTGCCGCCTATGAGGGTTATCGGCAAACGCTGGGGCAGACCTTGTTGGGCTTCGTTCCAACCGAGACGTTTCGGGAGCAAGTGGCCGCTCAGTCTCCCGTGCTGGCTCCCATCCTCAATGCCTACCCGCTTGGGCAAGCCCCCGTTGCGGGCAACCCCGACGCGGCGGAATTCGAAGGGAATGGCTGGCAGTTGGGGAATGAGGACTCCGGGATGGCGCGCATCGATCACAGCTTCTCGGACACGACAACCGCTTTTATACGGGTGAACGTGGATAAAGCCGTTAGCAGTGTGCCGCTGGCCAGTTCGGGACAATACCTCAGTGATCGGCAGGTCTTAACCTCTTCACCCGATAACGCCGTCATCGAGCTGATGCACGTTTTCTCGCCGACGCTGGTGAACGAAGCGAAGCTCGGCTTCAATCGCAGCACGGCCAACACCGTCGACGTAAACCAGACCGGCTCTCTCTATTCAATCTCGGTTCCAGGCTTTACGACTCTGAACAATAATCGCGTGAGTATCGGGGCCGGCAACACATTCGGGGGCATCGATAATCTCACCGAGGTCAGGGGACGTAACGTGATAAAAGCTGGCGTGGAGATTCGTCGAATCCAGATGAATCAGGGCAAGACCGCCAGCGGCACTGTCTCCTATGCTTCCACGGCTGCTTTTGAGGTGAATGACGTGAACACCGCTACGTATACTCAAGCTCAGCCGATCAATGGTCTGCGCAAAACAATGTACTTTGGCTACTTTCAGGATGAATTTAAGTGGAGATCGGACTTAACTTTAAACCTGGGGGCGCGTTACAGCTTTTTCAATATTTTCCACGAAGTGTACAGCCGTCCCAACCCCTTTGACTTCAACACTTGTGGACCTGGTGGCTTTTGCGGCGTGGGAGCGAGTTTCGGTCAGCCAAACTACTACGACCTTGATCCCCGTATTGCGCTCGCTTGGGCGCCCTCCTGGCTTGGCGCGAATACGGTCATTCGCTCGGGCTTCGGGACCTATCACCAGGATGGTCAACTGGACGATCAGAACGTACCGGAGTCCAATGAAGTAGAGAACTTTTCTCTCTCGCAAACACAGGCCCCCGACCTAAGTTATCCGATTGCTCCTTTTTTGAACGACGTCACCGGCATTGTCTCTCCCTCCGCCATGGACCGCCGCCGCAAGGACATGTATGTAAGCCAATGGGGGCTTTCAGTCCAGCATACGCTCCCTCACGCCATCGTTGGAACTGCATCCTACGCTGGCAGCAAGGGCACACACCTGCTGACCCTTTCCTACGTCAACGTCATCGATCCGCTCACCGGAGAGCGCCCTTACCCTCAGTTCGGCCAAATCGCCTGGCGCGGAAACGACAGCAACAGCACGTTTGAGGGTTTGAGTTTAAGCCTTCAGCGCGCTTTCCGTGGAGGCCTGCTGTTCTCTACGAATTACACCTGGTCGCATGAGATTGACGACGGCTCTATGGGCAGCGGGGACGGCGATTCGATTACTCCTGAAAACGTGGCCTGCCGGGCATGTGACCGCGCCAGCGGCATCTGGGACGTCCGGCACGTCCTGAGTGCGAGCGCCGTTTACGAGCTTCCCTTCGGTTCCGGCAAACCCCACCTGAGCCAGCCGGGAATGTTGC
>JASHTR010000258.1 GCA_030040455.1 Terriglobia bacterium
GCGAAGCTTCCTGAACGCCACGTTATTTACGGACGCTCCGCCGTAGCGACTGAACCCATCAATGGCCGTGCCCCCTGCCACTATTGCGGGCACTGCGGGCGCGTCTGCAACGTGGCCGCATCGTTCAGCTCCAAGGGCGTGCTGTTGCCCATCGCGCAAAAAACCGGCAACCTGGCGCTCCGACCCAACGCCGTGGCTTGGAAAGTCCTGCTCGGGCCGGAAGGGCGGGCCAGGAGCGTCCTCTTGGTGGACCGCAACACCCGGCAGTCGGAGGAAGCCTACGGCAAGGTGATTGTGCTGGGCGCGGGAAGTCTTGAATCGACGCGCATCCTTCTGAATTCCGGCCACGGTGGCAATCCCAGCGGGCTTGCCAACTCGAGTGGCGCGCTCGGCAGGTATTTCTGCGAGCAGATCATGGCCGGAGACATTATGGGCCTCATTCCCCAACTTCGTGGCAACCGCAACACGGCGGGCGATTCGCGCCCCGAAGGGACCGGCATTTACATTCCGCGCTTCCGCAATCTCAAGGAAAAGCAATCTTCGTTTATTCGCGGATACGGTTTTGAAGGCGGCGGCGGAAGCTCGGAGTTCCCCGGCTTCGCCCGCAAGCTTCCCGGCTTTGGGGCCCAATTCAAGAGCGACGTCAAGAAGTATTACGCGACCGTCATGAGCATTGGCTCGTTTGGCGAGGTTTTGCCGCGCGCCGACAACTTCGTAGAGATCGACCCCGAAGCAAAGGATGCATGGGGCATCCCGGTGCTGCGGTTCAACATCGAGTTTGGCCCCAACGAGCTTGCCATGGCGAAGGACATGGTAGAGACCCAGCGTGAAATGTTTGAGGCAGCAGGCATCGAGGTGTTGACCGAACGCACCAAGCCCCTCACCCCGGGCTGGAGCATCCATGAAGCAGGCACGGCGCGCATGGGAAATGATCCCAAGCAGTCCGTCCTGAACAAGTTTAACCAGTGCCACGACGTGAAGAATCTCTACGTCGTGGATGCCGCCTCTTTCGTCTCTTCAACAGAAAAAAACCCCACTCTCACCATCCTCACGCTCGCCATGCGCGCCGCCGACCATATTGCCGATGGAATGAGGCGTGGAGCCTTTGGCTGAGATTCTCGATCACTTCCCGAAATAGGCGGCGTTGATGAGATAACCGATGCCGAGCAAGATCAGCAGGATATTGGCCACGAGCATAATCCGCTGCTTGAATTTTTTATGCAGGCTGGCTCCCCAGGAAAGCGCCCATACAGAAAAGACCGAAGCCCCGTAGTAACCCACCAGCCCCCCAATAAAGAAAGGCGCCACGCGCCCGTAGCCGGATTCGCGACCTTGAGCGAGGATAGGACCTGCGATGGTCAGCCAGTAGATCCACGTGCCCGGAGCAGTGAGTTCCGTTAGGGACGCGGCGATGACGCTGACATAGTTGAGGGTCTCGGATTTCTCCAGCTCGTCCTGGCTTTTGCGATGCATCTCGTAAAGCGCGTAGGAACCCAGGAGCAAGAGGAGCACGCCGCCGGCGTATGCAACGTAGTGGGCGATATGGCGCGGGACATAACGGAAAAAGAAGAGCGTAACCACTAACAGCGCGCCGTCGATAAGCAGCGGCGGCCCAAGCAGGATCGTGATGGCGCGGCGCCAATGGTTCAGCGCCACCTGGGTGAGCGCGATCAAGTGCAGGGGGCTCGGAACGAGCCCGCCGACAACACCCATCCCGGCGCCGAGTATGAGCAGTTTCATGGATTTTCTGGACGCCCGCTTCCGCCTGGGCCGCCAACGAAGAGATAAGAATATCAGAGCGTGGCATCCCCCTCCCTTTGATTTTTATCAAAAATCCGCTTGACTTATTGAGAGTAGCAGGGGAGAATCTCCTCAGCCTTTACCACACTGAAGGCTGGCTATCTTTATATAAGGAAACGGGGGTGTTCAAGGCGTGGCTGAGGTTCGTCTTCAGGAAGGAGAATCTCTCGAAAACGCTTTGCGCCGCTTCAAGCGCAAGGTGCAGCAGGAAGACATCATCAAAGAGATCAAAAAGCACTCTTACTATCTAAAACCCGGGGAAAGGCGCCGGGTGAAGGAAGCGCTGGCGCGCAAGCGGGTGCGCAAGAAGGCCCGCATCGAGAGGGAGTAAATAACCCCTACTTCCATAAGTAGCCGCGGCAGTGGCTCGTTCCGGGGGAAGCCAGGCAATGAGCACAAGGGGGTAGTTCCCATGGAGTATAAAGACAAAGTTCTCAAGTGCGTTGAGTGTGGGGGAGATTTTGTTTTTACCCCCGGGGAGCAGCTTTTTTACGCTGACAAGGGCTTCAAGAACGAGCCTAAGCGGTGCAAAAACTGCAAATCGAAGCGCGGCCAAGCGGGGGGAAGCGCGCGGCCGCCCCGCGTGGTCACAACGACGGTGTGCTCCCAGTGCGGAAAGGAAACGACAGTTCCTTTCAAGTTAACCCAGGGCCGTCCGGTTTATTGCCGCGAATGCTACCAACAACGGAAGGCTGCTGCCGCTGCCGGTTAACTCTAGGAATGTGGCTTGCCGCTCGGACTTGTTGCTTTGGCGCCGCGCCTAAAGCTCCCGCCTGATATCCTGATTCCCTGCGAAGGGCCGTCTTCCTCTCCGGGCTGAGAAGCGTCGATGGTGTGCGAAGCCTCGCGCAAAGACTCGCAAAGCAAATAAATGAATTGTTCCTGGCGTTCCTTTGCGGCTTCGCGTGAGATTTTACAACTTTACCTCCTCCGCGCCGGATTAGCCCAGTTCTTCGTGAAAAAATCTGAGGCTTGCCGTTGCGTCTTTCGCAAACGTCCCTCGGGCTTCGATGGAAATTCCCCCCGAATAGTGGATTTTCCTAACCAGCGCAAAGAAGCGGCCATACTCGGGATCTTCGTCCGGGCTCCTCGGCCAGACCCGGCCGCTCGGATTGGCGAAATGGAAATGGACAATTTCCTTGCGCGCTTTCCAGATGATTTCCGGATCCTCGTTCATCTCCCGCAGGTGATAGTAGTCAATAATCATGCGAACGTTCGGGTGATGGACTTCATGGACAAGCCGCAAAGCTTCGGCGCCGGTGTTGATGATATTGCTCTCCTGGATCCTCAGTGGCTCAATGGCAATGGTGATGCCTTTCGGCCGGGCAACGTCTCCGGCCAAGCGCAGGAAGGCCTGGATTTGTTTCCAGGCCACTTCGCGTGAGAAACCCGGTGGAACGTTTCGCGAGCTCCCGCTTCCCCACACCACAATGGTGCCGCCCAGTTGACGGCAGCGGATAAGGCACATCTCCATGTAGTTCCGAAGCTGATCCGTGTGAACGTCGTTCCCAACCACGCGCAAGCTACGAATGAAAATGTTAAAGCTCTGGCAGCGGATGGGAGCGGCCATCACCTGCTGGCGGAAACGATTAAAAGCCAGCTCACTCATGGTCGCAACTGTAGCCGCGGGTGGCTCCAGGTAATCAAATCCATAGCGAACCGCCAGAGGAAAATTCTCCGGGCGGCTGCATACGCCAATCCCGACGCGTCCAATGCGGCCAAGAGCCGTGGTGGCGGTCGCGGCAGCGCCGAGCCCGCGGAGGAATTGGCGGCGGGAAAGTTCCATTCGATGAGTATAATCGATACGTAATGTTTAAGAAAATTCTTGTTGCCAACCGGGGCGAGATCGCCGTGCGCGTCATGCGGGCGTGCCGCGAGATGGGCATTTCTGCCGTCGCCGTGTATTCGGACGCGGACCGGCAGGCCCTGCACGTTCGCTACGCGGACGAGGCATTTTATATTGGTCCGGCAGCGTCCACAAAGAGCTATCTGCGGATTGATCGCATCCTGGCCGCCGCTCAAAAGAGCGGAGCCGAAGCCATCCACCCGGGATATGGGTTCCTTTCAGAGAACCCGGAATTCGCTCGCGCCTGCGCGGAGGCGGATCTCACCTTCATCGGCCCGTCGCCTGAAGCGATGGAGCGGATGGGGTCAAAGACAACCGCGCGGCGGCTGGCCAGAAGCGGCGGCCTTCCGGTCGTGCCCGGCACGGACCGGAATTTTGAGAAGTTGGAGGAAGTCCGGGCGGCGGTCTCCGGCCTTGGCTATCCGGTGATGCTCAAAGCGGTCGCGGGCGGCGGTGGCATGGGGCTGAGGCAGGTTTCGAGCGAACAAGAGCTTGAGTCTGCATTTCGTACCGCGCAGTCTGAAGCGCGGAACGCCTTCAACGATCCTGCCATCTACATCGAAAAATATCTTGAAAGTCCGCGGCATATCGAAATCCAGATTGTAGGCGACCTGCACGGCAACCTCATTCATCTCGGCGAGCGGGAATGCTCTCTTCAGCGCCGTCACCAGAAGGTGATCGAGGAATCGCCTTCGCCCTTCCTCGATGAAAGTCTTCGCTCGCGGATGGGCGAAGCGGCCATGGCGATCGGCAGGATGGCCGGCTATACGAATGCCGGCACCGTCGAATTTCTTGTGGACCGGAACCGCAACTTTTATTTCCTCGAAATGAATACGCGACTTCAGGTGGAGCATCCGATAACGGAAATCGTGACGGGAATTGATCTAGTGAAGACGCAGATCCAGATTGCCACGGGCGAAAAGCTCCGTTGGAAGCAGGAAGCGATTCGCAGGAGCGGCCACGCGCTCGAGTGCCGCATCTACGCCGAAGATCCG
>JASHTR010000259.1 GCA_030040455.1 Terriglobia bacterium
AGCAACACAGGGACCAGCAGTGCCTTGGCGGGGTTGAACACGATCACGGGCAATGCCGACTTGTACGTGATCGATGGGGCGACGCTCTCGGTGACGCCGAGTGGCGGGACGCTGACGAATTCCGGGAGCATCTACACGGGCGGGGCCCAGTCGGGCGGCGGGAACGCTGCTTTTACAGTGAACGGGAACCTCAGCAACACGAGTGATGTATTCGCCGGCAACTACGGCGCAGGCACCTTCACGGTGACGGGGACGTTCACGAACGCAACCACCGGCACGTTCGACGTGTACAACGGCATGACGGCGAACATCGGAACGCTGGCCAACTCGAACTACACGCAGATCAATAACGGCGGGACGCTGAACCTGACGGGGTCAGGAACATCCAGCAACTCAGGCACCCTGTATGTAGGTGGGGGAACGCTGGCTTCCTCCAGCACGAGCGCGAACTTTAATAATACGGGGACAGTCGAGACGGAGGGTGGTACGTCAGCGCCGAGCACCATGAATTTTGCCGGCACGTTTACGAACGGGGCGGGCGGCACGCTGAACTTGAATTACTCGGGTGACCAAGCCACCATGGGCGCGCTTACGAACGGCGGGGCCATCACGGTGGCTTCGGGGGCGCTGCTCGGGATTGGCTCGGGCACGTTCGCGAGCGGCGGCGGGCTGCAGTTGCTTTCCGGCGGAGCATTGAACGAGGCGCTGGCGAGCACGCTCTCCTTCGGCCAAATCACTGTCACCGGCAATGTCTCACTCGCCGGCTCGCTCAACGTCACGCTGGCAAACGGCTTTGACCCCGCCGGCGACACGTTTGACATCATCAACTATACCGGCACGCTGAGCGGCGCCTTCACCAATGGATCAAGCTTCACCGCGGACGGTTATTCCTGGACCCTCAACTACACCTCAGACGAGGTCGAACTCACCGCAGGCACGATCTCCGGCCTGTATGCGGCAACCAGTACTTCCTCCGGAAACTGGACGGCGAACAGCAGCAACGTGACGAACTGGACCTGCAACCCGTCGCTTTCGCCGTGCCTGCCGAACAACAACGGCACCAGCACGGAGTTCGCGGTGAATATTGCCAATGGCGCGAGCATTACGCTCAACAGCAGCTCGAGCCCGACGACGATTAACATCAACAGCCTGGCGCTTACGGAAGGCAGCCTGGATATTGGCTCCGGCGCGACGCTCAACCTGACGGCGCAGCCCAACGGAATTCAGGATATTCCGTCGGGCACGAGCCTTTCGATTGAGGGAACGTTCACGGCCGGATCGAATAGCGGCCTGATCGGATTGACGAGCATTGAAGGGTCGCTGACGCTCGATAACGGCCAGACCACCAGCATAACGCCGGGCGGAACGCCGGCCACGCTGACGCTGTCGAACAGCGGGCAACTTCGGCTGTCAAATGCCAGCACACTCACCGTCAATGGCGGCATGACGAACGGCTATGTTCTTTACGTAGACCAAAGCGGTCCGGGTGGGAGCACGCTGAACGTGGAAGGCAACCTGACGAATAACAGCAACTACATGCAGGTTGGCAACGACGGCATGACGTCCGCGAGCACGGTGAACGTGGCGGGCGCGTTCACCAACACGGGAACCGTGAATGTCGTTGGCGGCAGCGCGGCGAATGCGCAGGCGCTGCTGGATGTGACCGGCGCGGCCCCGAGCACGCTGACCGGAACCTTCGGTGTGTACGGCGAGACGGGCGGAGCGGCGGTCGAGTATGGCAGTGGTGCGATCACCCAGATTGGCGATGGAAGCACCCAGGCTAGCAATGTGATCCTGAACGGGTCCAACGCTTATATGGAAGTTGGCGCGACCAACAGTAACAGCGCGCTCTCGAACCTCGCGACGATTGCGAGTAACGGCCAGTTGCAGCTTGAGAACGGGGCCACGGTCAGCACAGGAAGCCTGACGAACGACTACGTTCTTTACGTCGACCAGGGTGGCGCAGGCGGGAGCACGCTGAACGTGGGCGGCAACCTGACGAATAACGGCAACTACATGCAGGTTGGCAACGAGGGCATGAGCTCCGCGAGCACGGTGAACGTGAAAGACGCGGGCACGTTCACCAATACGGGAACCGTGAACGTCGTTGGCGGCAGCGCGGCGAATGCGCAGGCGCTGCTGGATGTGACCGGCGCGGCCCCGGGCACGCTGACCGGAACCTTCGGTGTGTACGGCGAGACGGGCGGAGCGGCGGTCGAGTACGGCAGCGGCGCGATCACCCAGATTGGCGATGGAAGCACCCAGGCTAGCAATGTGATCCTGGATGGGTCCAATGCTTATATGGAAGTTGGAGCGACCAACAGCAACAGCGCGCTCTCCAGCCTGACGACAATTGCAAATAATGGCTACCTGCAGCTCGAGAACGGGGCCGCGGTCAGCACAGCGGGAGACCTGACGAACGACTATGTTCTTTACGTAGACGCGGGGGGCGCGGGCGGGAGCACGCTGAACGTGGGCGGCAACTTAACGAATAACGGCAACTATATGGGGATAGGCAATGGCAACATGAGTTCCGCCAGCGCGGTGAACGTGGCAAAGAATTTTACCAACACGGGCATCTTGAGCATAAGCGGCAATAGCAGCGGCGCGTCAGCGGAGTTGAACGTGACGGGCACGGCGAGCAACTCCGGCACGATCAACATGTACTACAACAATTCCGTGCTGACGGCGGCCAACCTCACCAACGGCGGCACGATCAACAACAGCTTTTCGGGCGGGGCCGGAGTGATCAATATCGGCACGACGGCCGGCACAGCGGCGGGGAGCTTCACCATGGGCTCCGGGGCGACGCTTACCGAGCAGATCAGCAGCACCAGCAGCTTTGGCGTGATCAACCTGAGCGGCACGGCGACGCTGGCCGGCACGCTGAACGTGAGCACCATCACCGGCTTCAGTTTTGCCAAGGGTGAGAGCTTTGACTTCATGAACTTGCCCGCCGGCGATCTGACGGGGACGTTTGCGACTTTGGAATACGGAAGCCTCAGTGGCAGCGGCACAGGCCAGCTCAGCATTGGCGGCGGGTTATATCTCGAGGTGAATTACGACAATTCCGCGGGCGAGGTCCTGGTCGAAGTGGTAACCCCGACCACCACCGGGACGGATAACTGGCAGGGAACATCCGACGTATGGAACGGACCGGACAACGCGGCAAACTGGAGCGAAGGCGTATATCCCGCGTCGACCGACAACGT
>JASHTR010000260.1 GCA_030040455.1 Terriglobia bacterium
CGTGGCCCCGGACCCGATCGAGGCGCCCTGCTGCACGAGGGTTGGCTCGACATTCCAGTCAGCCTCGGTTTGGAGCTGCCCGGCCGAAGAAGTGGCGCGAGGGTACGTGTCGTTAATAAACGTCACGCCGTGACCGATGAAGACGTTGTCTTCTATCGTCACGCCCTCGCAGATGAAGGTATGGCTTGAAATCTTGCAGTTCCTGCCGACTCGGGCGTTTTTCTGGATTTCGACGAACGCGCCGATCTTGGTGTTGTCACCGACTTCGCAGCCATAGAGGTTGATGAATTTCGAAAGCCTGACGTCTTTCCCCAGCCTGACGTCCGCAGCGATCGACAGGTATTCGCTCATAGACGGACCATTCTCCCACGATCCTTCAGCGACTTGTCCGCCGCCTCGAGCATTCGGACTACTCGCAGGCCGGTGATGCCATCGTTGAATGGCTTCGCACCTTTTGAGATGCACTCGACAAAATAGCCGGCTTCCTTCTTCAAGGCCTCGGTTGGTTCGAGCTTCGGCGCCCACATATCGCCGCTGCGATAGCTGACCAGCAATTGGCGAACGCTCTCGCCACTCTTTACACTCACTCCTTTGTCGTAGACCTTGACCTTTTCGTCCGCCTCGAGATCGTTCCATAGGAGCATCTTTTTCTCTCCGCCGATCAACGTCGTGCGCACTTTGACGGGAGAAAGCCAGTTGACGTTGATGTGGGCGATGACGCTCTGCTTGAAATAAACGGTGATGTACGCTACGTCCTCGTGTCCACTGAAATGTTTCTCGCCCGTGGCGACGATTGCTTCGGGATCCTGACGGATAAGGTGGTCCATGATTGACAGGTCGTGAGGAGCCAGGTCCCAAACGACGTTGACGTCGTGCTGAAAGAGACCCAGATTGACGCGGGTCGAATCATAATAGTAAAGATCTCCTAGCGCGCCTTCGTCGATCAGTTGGTGGATTTTCGTCACCGCACCTGTAAAAAGAAATGTGTGGTCCACCATGATGAGAAGGTTTTTCTTTTCCGCGAGCTCGATCAACTCTTCTGCCTGCTCCGCCGAGGAGGTAAAGGGCTTTTCAACGAAGACGTGCTTACCGTTCTCAAGCGCCGCTTTGGCAAGCTCGAAGTGTGTCCAAACCGGTGTGACGACAGCCACGGCGTCCACAGCCGCTGAAGAAAGAATGGCGTTTACATCGGAGGAGACTTCGAGACCCTGGTGCGCCTGCCGGACGCGCCTGAGCGCTTCCGGACTTTTGTCGGCGACAGCCACCACCTTACAGCCCTCAATGCCGGAAAAGTTTCTGACGATCTGCGGGCCCCAGTATCCATAACCGATCACCCCCATGCGAACCGTGCTGGACAGCACGAGGTCGCGCTCGAGAACGCCCACGGGCCACGGTTCCGAGTAGGCAGAGATGGATGTTCTGCCCCCACCAAGCGAATTTGTCTGCGCTTCAAGCGTCATGATTACCTCGATGTTCGCGGAGTGCCGATCGCTGACGGCCAGCCCGGTCACTCTTTACTGTCTTAGTAAGCGCCTTCGGCTGAAAGCACGGCGCGCAGCGTTTGCAGAAGAATCTTGAAGTCAAGGGCCAGGGACCACGCATTGGCGTATCTGAGGTCCAGGCGAACCATCTCATCGAATTTTGTCTTGCTGCGTCCGCTAACCTGCCATAGGCCTGTGATGCCGGGTTTCGCTTCGAGAAGGCGCCGGCGGTGCCAGGGCTCATACCAAGCGATTTCGTAAGGGATGGAAGGGCGAGGCCCGACAAGCGACATTTGCCCTAGCAGCACATTGAAAAGTTGCGGAAGTTCGTCCAGGCTCGTCTTTCGCAAGAATCGACCGATGCGCGTGGTTCGCGGATCGTTGGTCAGCTTGTAAACGCCCGATCCGTTTCCATTCGCGAGATGCTGGCCTGCCGTTCCGGAGATGAACTGCTTTACGTAGTCACGGTGAATGGTGGAATCGCTGTTGACACGCATACTTCTGAATTTCAGAAATGTAAACGAACGACCGTATTGGCCCAGTCGTTTCTGCCGGAAGAAGACAGGCCCTGCCGAGGTGAGTTTGATCGCCACCGCGACCAAAGCCATCAGCGGCGATAAAAGCGCCAGCAGGACAAGACTGGAGATGAAATCGATCAATCTCTTGACAATGCGAGAGGATTTCTTCGACGTATCGCGCTCCCGCAGGTCCGGGTAGAGTTTCAAATCCGCCGGCATCGGCAGAGAATTCCCACTTTGCGGCTGTTCAGGGAACACATGAAAAGAGAACCGAAGCTTATTAACCTCGCTAAGGCTCAGCGCCTGAAGCAACGCGGCATTCACCTTGGCGAAAATTGCGCTGACGGCCCCGCAAAGATTGTTGGGCGGAACTTCGGTTAGGATCGTACCCACCGTGAGCCGGTCTTCATACCATCCGCTGATATCTGTCTCTCGCGTTGAACGCAGGATGGCGTCGAGAACGTTCTTCAAAGTGCAGTCACCCGACCCACTCTCTTCGAGCAAGATCTCGCTGACATCCAGAAGCATGAGCAAGAATTGTTTTTGCGACCGTTCTGCCCGCCTGCGCTCAAGGCAGAGGAATCTTGCAAAGGTGTGCTCGGAGATGACTTCGCGCGTAGCACCAAGGGAGAGGCGAGCGTGTCCCTCGAATCGTACGTGAGGGTTCAATCTGTCACCGGAAGGGATCTCGCTCAAGGGGAGGGTTGCGGATGGCCGATTGTGGCACCTTTAAATCTGGTTACCGGTGGGCCGGAAGGGCCTGCATCATGCTGTTGACATTGAGCGGCGGTCGAGCATTGCTGATGCGCTCGACCATCCACGCATCGATCTCAACCGCGACCGACTTCATGAGCATTTCGATCGAGAGCACGAGCCGAGTGAGATTCTTCTTGCGAATCAGAATGCCTTCGATTCCTTGCAGCGGACCCGCCGTGACCCTCACCGAGTCGCCGCACTTCAAAAACGGATGGGGTTCAACCCGGAGTGGCCCGTCAACCATGCGTTTCACCGCGTCGATTTGCTCTTCGGGAATCACAGCGGCCCGACCGGAGCTGGCCACGATCGAATAGACGCCTGGAGTCATCATCATCTGCAGTTGACGGTCGAGTCCGCCCTTCACGAAAACATACGAGGGGAAGAGGGGAAGGGCCAACTTCTTAAGCCTGTCCTTCCATCGATGCGTGGCCGCGTAAAGTGGCAAAAAGACATTGAAATCTTTCTTTGACAGAAGCTCCGCAACCATTCTTTCATGCTGGTGGCGAGTGTAGAGCGCGTGCCACGAAGCATCCGCCGCCGGGTTTACCGGATTGTTCTCATAATGAATCAGCATAAAGCTCCGCCCTGTGACTTACAGGTGATTCCCCCTCCCGTAAGCCGTGCCGGGATAGACGGCCTGCTCGTTGGTGCAAGGCCCTGAGCGATGAAAGGTCCACCAAACGCTGGCAGGCTGCTAACACGAACGCACCCGCCAGCAGCTCCCTACCAACCTTTTCGCAGCCGAAAGCGCGCCTTACGACGTGGCCTGCTTCGGCTCTCCGTCGCTCGAGTCCCCCTGCTTATGCACGAACCGATAGCGCGCTATGGATACCGCAAGCACTGGGGTATCCTGGCGGCCAAAGTCAGAAGCCTTGCGAACAACGGTCCCGCGGCATCGAATTTCAGCGGGAGCCTCGCCGGAAATCGCAACCGGAAGCGCCAAAGTAATATCGAGCGTAGCGCGAGGCGGCAAGGGCTGCACAGCTCGAAACAGGATGCCTGACGCGCTAATGTTCACTGTTGTTGTCTCTTGCCAACTGGCGGTGCCGGCCTCGCGATAGCGGATCGAAGTCTCCACCGCGAACCGTTGCGCCCGCTGCGCAAAGCCTTTCCCGTCCTTCGCCCCATGACCTGCCACTGCGGCGCTCGAAGCCAAACGGTGATCACTCACAGACGGTGCGCTCTCACATCACGAATCTAGAAAATGCTCCGCCCTGTGACTTATTGGCGTAGATACTTTCTTCTCTTCTGGCCCGCGACCGAACAGCACGCAGGCTACGGGCGAACTAGGCGAAAATGTAAAATCTTAGCGGCGAGCGAAGGCAGATCATCCATTTTGCTCTCGTGCATCGCCCGCACAATGACGCACCGGCAAACCACTTCGGCTGCCCCCTCAGTGCTCATCACAGGCATCCTCAAGCAGATCTCGACAAGAGTGTTCAACGTCACAAAGTAGTCTCCCCGAAAGAGCACGCCGGAACTGCTGATGTTCTCGGTTTCCCCGTGGCGCCATTTTTCTTCGCCTGTCACGCGATAGCGTAACGGCACTTGCAAGATAAATCGCTTTGCGCGTGCTCTGCCGTTCGTCCGCTTCTCGATCTCGGGATCTGCTACAGAATCTCTAACCATGAATTGTTTTTCGGGTCTTTCCCCTCCCGAAGATTGCAACGCATTTACTACACTAGCGACTTTTCGGCCGTTGACAATGGCCCGCAAAGGCCATCCGCATGGCACTCAGAGGTGCTATTGACGAGTTGAGTTTGCACAACCAGATAATTTTAAGGAAGCAGTTAGGGCTTCATGAAGCATAGGAGACTTGGTGAGGGGATCATCCAGATGGGATGGCACTCAGGAGTGCCATAGCGCAGCGGCCGGAGACTGGACAGCAATCAAGATTTGTTGCCCGTCACGTTGGGCCGCTGTCAGAATTGATCGATCAGGTGATGACTGACCGCGAAGAGCGTGAGCTCCATTCGATTCGAGACACCAAGCTTATCGAATATGTGCGTGATGTGGTGCTTGACCG
>JASHTR010000261.1 GCA_030040455.1 Terriglobia bacterium
TTTGCGGTTCCTCGAGCCTCCGAAACCGGCTTCAAAAGCCATTCCACTTCCCTTCTCACCTGCTCGAAGGTCACGGAAAGAATGCACTCCGGCCGCCGAAAGCGATAGCAGCGATCGCCTGGGCAAGGGTTGCATTCATAAGTATTCTGCGCCACCCGAAAAGGACAGTCCGCCCCGGAGGATGGTTCAGCCTCTTCGCTTTTGGAGCCGGGCCAGGGGCCCCAGATTTTGGAATTTGAGGAGCCAAAGATGACCACCAGGTGCCTTCTGAGCGCCGCCGCCATGTGGGCCGGTCCGCTGTCATTGCCCACAAACAGCCGCGCGCCGGCAATCGCGGCCATGAAGGTGGGAAGCTCCGGCTGATCGAGTCGCCGAATGGAATGCCCGGAAGCGTTTTCAACGTTGTCGAGGCAGCGCGATTCGCCCGGACCGCATGAAAAGATGGGTGTGAGCGCCATCTCCTCTTCGAGATAGCGCCCGAGCTGCGCGAAACGCTCCGCGGGCCACTCTTTGGTGGCATAGAGCGCCGGCGGGTGGAGCAAAGCGTATTGCGCGACTCCCAGTCGCCGTCGCTCTTCATTCCACCGCGCCTGAGCGGACGGCGACACAAAAAGCTCCGCCATCGGGATGGGCTGTCGTGGAAGTCCCAGCCAGAAGAAGGCGCTGGCCTGGTGCTCAGCCGTATGGACGATGGGTTGATGCAAGATGTTCCGAGCGTCAGGAACGAGGAAGTCGTAAATGCCACGGCTGCGGAAGTGCTCCAAACCTGCTTTCCAGCGCGCGCCGCTCAAGCGCGTCAAAAAAGCGCTTGTAGGCCCGCCATGAAGGTTGATGCAAAGCGCGAACTTCCGTTTACGGAGGTCGCGCGCGGCGCGAAGCTGTGCAACCGTCTTTTGCCAGCCGCTTCCTTCGCCCGCGCCGAGCACTTCATCCACGTTAGGATTGCCTGCGAGCAGCGCATGAAACCGCGTTTCGATCACCACGGAGAGGCGCAAGTCCGGCCGCCACTCCTTGAGCAGGCGGAGCGAGGGCGTGAGGAGCACGATGTCTCCGAGGGAGCGCAGGCGAATCAGCACGATGCGCGCCCCGAGGGGGAGATTCGGAAGAAGGGAGGCCGGGTTCATGACGGGGCGACGGGCTTGGCCACGGAGGTCACTCAGGCTCGATCCGGGCCTCGTCAACGATCATGATCGGGATATCGTCCTTAATAGGATATACACGCTTGCACTGGCCACATTTCAGCCCCTGGCTGTCCGAGGTCAACTTTACGGGCGCTTTGCACGCCGGGCAAACGAGAATGTCGAGAAGTTCCTGACTGATCGCCATGAATCGAAAGCTCCGTCCGATGATTTTAACTCACGTTAACAAACCGCGGCGGTAAATTCAAGCAGCAACGCTTACTTCCGCCGCTGCGATGTGGAAAGCGCCCAGTAAACCGGCAACCCACAGAGGACAATCAGCAGGCCGGGCCAGGTGGTGGCGGGGCGGTAGGCGAAAAGGGCCAGAAGAATGGCTCCGGCGCCAACGATGTAGAGGCCCGGCACGACGGGATAACCTGGCGCTTTGTAGGGCCGCTCCGCGTCGGGCCGCGCGCGGCGCAGGCGGATGAGGCCGGCAATGGTAAGGATATAAAAGATCAGGGCGGCGGAAATGACGTAGTCGAGAAGATTGCTGTAAAGATTGCCGTATTGGTGCGTGACCGGGTTATACGTTCGCGGCAACACCAAAAGAGCCGCCCATGCTCCTTGCAGCCAGAGCGACCATCCTGGAACCCGGACCCGGTTCAGCCGTGAAGCGGCGCGAAAGAAAAGCCGATCGCGCGCCATCGCGTAATAGGCGCGCGGCCCAGCGAGCACCATGCTGTTGATGCATCCAAACGTTGAGACCATGATGGCAAGCGCCATCAAAATTTTTCCTGTACGGGGATAGACGGCGGCCATCATGGCGGTCGCCACGCGGTCCGCCGGGGCGTGCTGAATTGCGGAGAGAGGAAGCACGCAAAGGTAGGCCACGTTCACCAGCAGATAAAGCACGATGACGGTGACTGTGCCTAGCACGAGCGCTCGCGGCAAGGTGCGGCGAGGGTCTTTCACCTCACCGGCAGCAAAGGTGATGTCGTGCCAGGAGTCAGCGGAAAAGAGCGAGCCGGATTGCGCAACACAAATGGCAATGAAAAGCCCGAAACCCGTAGCCGCATCCAATCCGTGGGTAAGCGGCACGAAGCCCCGAGCGTGCCAGAGATTGCCGAAATTTTCGCGCAAGGCGGTCGGGTTGCGTGCAACGATCAACCCGATGACGATGAGAGCCAGGAGCGCAGCGGTTTTTGCGACGGTGAAGAAGTTCTGCACGATCTTGCCGTATTCGAGGCCGCGACTGTTGGTCCAGGTGAGGAATAAGATGACCAGAACCGCCGCAAGTTGCGCGGTGGAAAGAGAGATGGCATAGCCGGAGGAAAGATGAACGGGACGGATGAGGTATCGGCTTTCTGAAATCGGTAGCCATAGAACGCCTGAAAATCGCGCAAAAGCCACGGCGACGGCGGCAATGGTGCCGGTTTGAATCACCGTGAAAAGCGTCCAGCCGTAGAGAAAGCCAAAAAGGGGAGAATAGGCCTCGCGGAGATAGACGTACATCCCTCCGGCGCGAGGAATCATCGCGGCAAGCTCGCCGTAAGAGAGCGCGGCGGCAATGGTGAGCGCTCCGGCAAAGGCCCACGCCACCAGCAGCCACCCTGGACTGCCAATCCTGCGCGCCATGTCCGCCGGCACGATGAAAATTCCCGAGCCGATCATGACGCCAATCACCACCATGGCCGCGTCAAAAAGGCCAAGGCCGCGGACGAATTCCGTATCGAGGGAGCTGCTGGCGGCGGAGGGTAGGCTAGATCCACGCATCAAAAACCTTTAAAAAACTCTTTTGGGCTGTCATTCTGAGCGCGGCGAAGAATCTCTGTATCTAACCAGTCTCACCAATACAGGGATGCTGCAGAGAGTTCACCCTGAGCCGAAATGCAGGGATTCTTCGCTGCCGCTCAGAATGACACACGAAGAGATCAGAATGACGGACTGCAAGCGTTTTTCAGCAATCTGTTGAGTCAAAATAGATTTCGCAAAACGAAAAATACGTTGGCGGGGCGTTCGGCCAGCCGCCGCATAAACCACGGAAACCAGTAACTGCCGTAAGAGATCAGCACTCGTTCTCGCCAGCCCTCGCGCGCGAGGCGCAATTGCTCGCGGCGCTGGATGCCATAAAGCATCTGAAACTCGAGGCTTCCGTGGTCAAGATGATTCGAGCGGGCAAATTCTATAATGCGCCGGATCAGTTTCCGGTCGTGGGTGGCAAAGGCAGCGCGCGCACCGGTGGCGCGCGCCGCCGGGCTTAGAAGCTCCTTGGCCAGGCTGAAATAATTTCTATTGACGGTTGCTTTGCGTGGGAAGGCGCGGTCCGATGGCTCCCGGTAGGCGCCCTTCACCAGGCGGATGGCGGGAGCGAGCGGAAGCAAGGTCCTCAAGTCTTCCGCGGTCCGGTAAAGATAGGCCTGCAAGCACACGCCAACGTTGGGATACTGCGCGCGAGCCCGGCGGTAAAGCCCGAGCGTCCGATCCACATAAGAGCTCTCCTCCATGTCGATCCAGAGGCAGTTTCCATCGCCTGAATGACGAAGGATTTCCTCCAGGTTGGCGTAGCAGAGGTCATCGTCGAGATCGAGTCCCAATTGAGTCAGCTTTACGGAGAGCTCTCCGGAAAGAGAGAGGCGACGGATTTGCTCGAGCAGATCAAGGTAATGTTCGGTAACCCTTCGCGCTTCTGCCCGATCAGTTACTTTTTCTCCCAAGCAGGTAAACACCGTCGCAATGGAATGTTTTTGAAGTTCCTGAGCTGCGGCAAGAGCATACTGAGCGTGCTCGCCCGGCATAAAGCGGGAAACCGCGCGGCATCCAAAGCGGCGGCGCGACGCCTGCTCCTGCAACCACTGGCTTTGAGAGGCGGCAAGAAGAAGATCGCGCAGTAAACCCATTATCGGCTCCAGCGAAGGATCACGTTCATGTCAAGAATGACAGATTATAGCCGCTCTGCTAACATCAACATAATGCC
>JASHTR010000262.1 GCA_030040455.1 Terriglobia bacterium
CTCCTCCTCAGCAGGCATTCACTCCGCTTTGTTCCCGCCTTCTGGATGGCGCCTTGGGGCCGTCGATGAGCAGCGGGACGCAGCGTTTTTATGTGCGAGGGGAAGCTGGCGCGCCTGGCACAGCAAGGCGCCAAAGATTCTCACGAGAGTTCTGGAGAGGGGACCAGCGTGTGGGGACAACGTGGACGCCAAGTCTCAGATCTCATGAGCTCGGAATCCAGTGTGAACGGTTGCCACAAGATCGTGGAGACCAGCGAGACAGGTGAGACGCTTTATTTTCAGGCGTGGGTGGTGAGGTTGACCTGCCCACGCTCGACCCTTAGAATCAATGCGGAAGTGCACGCGGGCTGGTGTTCGCCCAGGACTTCAAACCCTGTGGTCCCGATTCTATCGGGACGGTCGGTTCGATTCCGACTCACTTCCGCCAGTGCTTCTCAGGATCCGGTGCATTTGCGAGCCCAACGGCGTCCGTCCACTTTTTGCGTGACAGCCCGCAGGCAATGCAAAGCAGGGAGCAACGCCCTCGCCGGCCGCAACCCACTCACAGTGCTCCCTATTGTGTCATTCTGCTGCGATACGAACTCAACACGACTCAACGCAGCGTTGACTAACCGCGCGGCAGGGTGCACAATTCCAATTTAGCCGAAGGAAAGCGAGTGCGGATGGAAAGCAACTCAAGACGCTGGAAATTTGCGATTGGTATTGCCGTTATTCTGGGGGTTGCGCTGTGGGAAGCCTTTTCCGGATTCAACCAAAGCAAGACCTATTACGTGACGGTCAGCGAGCTCGTCGGCGGCAACGCGGCAAGGCAGCATGTGCGTGTCGGTGGAACCGTAGAGGAAGGATCGATTACGCGCCGGGATGCGGTGCTCTGGTTCCGGCTGGCGCAAAACAACAAGTCAATTCCCGTGGAATACGTCGGGACAGACACTCTACCCGACACCTTCAAAGACGGCGCCCAGGCGATCGTCGAGGGCAGCTACACGCCTGCGGGCGCGTTTAAGGCTGAGCGGATCCAGGCCAAGTGCGCTTCCAAATATCAGGTTGCGCCTCCGGGACCCAAACAGAAAAATATGGCCAGCGCGAGCGAATGGGGAGGATTGGGCTCGCCAGCGGCCGGGAGCAACAAGTAATAAGGTTCTCAGGAAGCTGCTGAGAGACCTTGAGAGCGTGTCATTCTGGGCGCGGCGAAGAGTCCCTGCATTTCCAAATGCCGGGATTCTTCCTTCCCTTCGCTCAGGACCGCGTGTGGCTTCTCGAATGACAGGTGAAAGGGTTTTTCGGCAAGCTCCTGGACCGCGGCTTCGGGAGAGCCGAATAACCGGGAGTTAGCTGGAATCATGGTCAATCAATTCGGGAGCGTTGGGCTGATCGCGGCGATGGCCTTTGCCATCTATGCGGTTGTCGCCGGAGTTGCAGGCGGCCGACTCCGCAGCCTGAAGGTCACCCGAAGCGCCGAGCGTGCCACCCTGGCGTTCTTTATCTCCATTACGCTCGCGGTCGTCGCTCTTGAATTCCTCATCTTTACCAATAATTTCCACAACGCTTATGTTGCCACCCATTCGAACCGCGATCTTCCTTTTTATTATAAGTTCACCGTTCTCTGGGGCGGCCAGGAAGGCTCGCTGCTCTGGTGGACATGGCTGCTCTCTGTCTATAGCGGCTTAGCGGTATTGCTGAACCGCCGCAAGAACCGGCAGCTCATGCCCTATGTCATTGCTTTTGCAATGGGCATTGGCGTGTTCTTTTCCACCCTCACCTTCTTTGTGGCGAATCCTTTCCGGGAACTTTCCCTTGCCTCTGGGGGTGGCTTTGTCCCCTTCACTCCCCCGGACGGCAATGGATTGAATCCCGCCCTGCAATATCCCTCAATGATGATCCATCCCGTCATGCTCTACCTGGGCTATGTTGGCATGGCAATTCCATTCGCGTTTGGGATGGCGGCGCTCGTGACCAAGCAATTGGGGGATAACTGGATTCGGGTGACGCGGCGCTGGACGATGGTGCCTTGGATGTTTCTGGGCGCAGGCATTATCCTGGGCGGCCACTGGGCCTACAACGTCCTGGGCTGGGGTGGCTACTGGGGCTGGGATCCGGTAGAAAACGCTTCGCTGCTCCCATGGCTGGCGGGGACGGCGTTCCTGCACTCGGTGATGGTGCAGGAGAAGCGGGGCATGTTAAAGGTCTGGAACGTCGTCTTGGTCGTGCTCACCTTCTGGCTGACCATTTTGGGAACGTTCCTCACGCGCAGCGGCATCGTGCAATCCGTGCACGCCTTTGCCCAGTCCAATATCGGCCCTTACTTCGCCGTCTTTCTCGCCCTCATTGCCGGTGTTTCGCTCACATTTATTTTTCTCAGGCTGGATTTTCTTAAAAGCGAAAACCGGCTGGATTCTGTAGTGTCGCGGGAGAGCGGCTTCCTCTTCAACAACTGGATTTTGCTCGCGCTGGTTTTTGCCGTGCTCTGGGGGACGATCTTCCCGATCATCTCCAAGGCCGTCGAGGGCCGAACGGTGACGGTGGGTCCACCGTTCTTCGACAAGGTTGCCATCCCGATGGGTCTGATGCTGCTTTTCCTGACCGGCGCGGGACCCTTGCTCGCTTGGCGCAAGACTTCGTTTGAAAGCCTCAAACGCAACTTCACGTTGCCCGTGCTCATCGCCGTGGGAGTAGGATTGATTTTGTTTGTCGTCGGGGTGCGGAGCCTTTATTCGTGGATGAGCCTTTTTCTCGGCTCGTTTGTGGCCACCTGCGTGCTCGGGGAGTTTTACAAGGGCGCGCGGACGCGACAGCAAAGCTCGGGTGAAGGCTTTTTTGCGGCGCTTTATAATCTGTCAGCGCGCAACACCCGGCGCT
>JASHTR010000263.1 GCA_030040455.1 Terriglobia bacterium
CCTCCAAACGAAGTATTCACCGGAACAACGCAAAGACCGCTTTGGATTCGAGAACCTCGACCACGCGAACCCGCCGTTGTGGAACAAGTGGAACCCTCCCGAAAAAATGAATATTATTTTTGATCCCGTCTTTCAAGAATGGGCTGATTACCGCTGCCAGGTGATGGCGGATGCGCTGGGCCAGATGGCCTCCTACATTGGGACTTTGAACCCCGAGGTGGCCATTGAAATCAATCCCGGCGGCATCACGGGCGCCAACCGCGCCTGGAATAATGGCATCGACCACTCGCGGCTCTTGAAATTCACCCAAGTCTTCTGGTCGGAAGAAAGAAACGAGCCGGATTATCTTCCGGATGGAAGGCTGATCTCAACGATTCGGAGCTATAAACTCGCCCGGACGTATCACAATATCCTTTTGGCCTACACTTCGGACAGCGAAGCGGCCATCGGGGAGTGCCTGGCGTTCAACCAGACAATCGGGTTTGCGGGCACGAACCCGCTTACTCCCGAAATGGTGAAATACATCTCTTTTTATCGAAAGAACCGGGACCTCTACATTGGGTCCGAGGACCTGGCTTCGGTTGCGGTGCTTCGTTCTTACCCCTCCATCACCTATCACAACGCCCGCGTGCAGTTAAGCACAATTCTGGTGGAACAGGCTCTGATTCAGGCGAGGATTCCCTTCCATCTCATCTTTGATGAACATCTCAGCCTGCTCTCTCCCTCCGAGTGCAAGGTCCTGGTGCTTCCGGATTCCGAATGCCTCTCCGACGAGCAGCTCGCTTCGATTCGCCGCTTTGTGGAAGCTGGCGGCGGGCTGGTTGCTACCGAACAGGCAGGGCTTTATGGCTCATGGCGCCGGTTGAGACCAAGGCCAGGGCTGCAGGAGCTCGTGGATCATCAAGTTCTGGCTTCCGCCTATGAAGAAAGGGTGGCAGCGACCCCAGGCGCTACCGGCTTGCCCGTCCGGAAAGAGTTTGGACAGGGGCGGGTGGCCTATTTCCCTGGGATCGAATTTGACGGCCCGATGCCGCCGCCCGAGCCTTACTTCACCATCGGCAAGCCTTTTTGGAAACGTCCCAGGAATTGGGAAGAATTGATCGATGCGGTTGATTGGGCGGCCAAAGGCGACATTCCCCTTCAAGTATTCGGCCCCGATTTTCTGGTGGCGAACCTGGTTGAACAGGCCGAAAAGCGCCGGCGACTCGTTCACTTGGTAAACTACAACACGAAGGGGATTCCTTCGATTGAAGCCATCGACGTGAAGTGCGCGGTACCGGAAGGGCAATCCGCAAGCATGGTGAGATTCTACTCTGCCGACTCCAACGCCTCCAAAACGCTTGTCTTCCGGATGCAAGGCTCGAAGGCCGTGTTTACAGTTCCCAAAATGGGCGCTTATTGCATGGTGGCAGTAGCTTGGTAGCAGCGGGTTTATCCCGAAAAAGTGGCGGCATAAAGCCTCTTCAACATCCGGGACGAAGGCGTTACACCTGATACGGGATGGCTCCTATGAATAGAAGACAGTTCGCAATCGAGACCGGCGCAATCCTGGTTGGCCCGGCTCTGCTTCAACTTCGCGCGCAGGCTGGCACGGGATCTTCGGAGGGCGCCCCGGAGCGCCCCTACAGCGAAGAGTTGCCGGACATGTTGGTATCCTACCTGACAGGGAAACTAAATCATCTAAACGCTGATTGGGATCGAAAGCGCGCTCTGATCAAAACTGCGGCAGACGTTGAAGCGCGCAACGCATTCGTCCGGGAGAAGTTCCTCCAAATGCTTCGAGGCTTTCCCCGTCGCAACCCCCTCAACGCGGTAACCCTAAAGGTCATTGAAAGGGAGGGTTATCGGGTTGAGAACGTCATGTTTCAAAGCCGGCCCGATTTCTGGGTAACCGGAAATCTCTACGTTCCCACTTCAGGCCGCGCTCCATTTCCGGGGATTATCTCGCCCTGCGGGCACTATCCGCTGGCTCGCATGATTCCGCAGTACCAGAGCGTTTACCTGAATCTCGTGAAAAGCGGCTTTGTGGTGCTGGGTTACGATCCCATCGGGCAAGGCGAGCGCCGTCAATACTGGAATCCGGAGACCAATGTAACCCAGGTCGGCGGCCCCGTCTACGAACATTCGATGCCCGGCTAACTCTTGATCCTGTTGGGAGAAAACCTCACCCAGTACCGTATCTGGGATGGCATGAGAGCAATCGACTACCTGTTGACGAGGCCGGAGGTAGACCCCAAAAGGATTGGCTGTGCCGGCCATTCCGGGGGCGGCACCTTGACCAAATTCATCAGTGTGGCAGATGAGCGGGTCCAGTGCGCAGCCATCATTGAGGGAGGAACGGCTAACCGTTGGCCAGTCAGGATGGCGCCGTGGGAGCCGCTCGGCCCGTCTGACGTGGAGCAGAACCTTTTCCCGGCAGCGCTCTACGGAATCGATAACGTCGATTTGCACACCGCTATTGCTCCCCGACCGCTCTTGGCGGCGATCGAGCATTACGCGCCAGCTTTCGACCGGGCGGCGCAGGCGATTCACACGCGCTATCGGCAGCTTGGCGTCCCGGAAAAATTTACTACTGTTTCCTCGGACGATCCGCACGCCTGGACCGTAAAGTTGAGACTGGCAACCACGGACTGGTTCTGCCGCTGGTTCTACAATCGCAGTGGCCCGATGACCGAACCCCACTTTGAAACCGAGCCTCCGGAAGCTTTGTTTTGCTCGCCGGATGGATCGCTCCGTTATTCACAAAAAAGCCAAACGATCTTTTCCCTGATCCTGAACAAGCAGGCAGACCTGCCACCCGTTCGGCGTGCGCTGAGGACTTCGGCTGAGATCCAGTCCTACCAGGAGGAAATACGTACTAAAATCAGCAGCCTGCTGCGTTACCAGAAAACGGATGCGGACCTGAACGTTCGTCATACCGTTGCGACGCCGCGCGAGGGCTACACGATAGAGAAGGTCCAGTTCCTCTCCGAGCCGGGCGTATATATCCCAGCTTGGGTCTTTGTACCAGAGAAGAGGGCCGGAGTCCTGCCAACCATACTTTATGTCAGTGATGAAGGTGTCGAAGCGGAGGGGATGGAATTTGAGGGAGCGGAGGGGTCGGGGCCGACGCACGGCGTGCTGGATACGCTGGTTCGGAAGGGAAACCTGGTGGTGGCGGTCGATGTGCGCGGAATTGGCGAAACGCGGCCGCCTCATTGCCCGGATTCCACCGCGAGCAATGAATTTCGGCAGCTTTTCGACGTGGAAACGGCCATGGCGTATATGGCATGGTTTATGGATCAGTCGCTTTTAGGGATGCGAGTGCAAGACGTGGTGCGAAGCGTTGATTACGTCATGAGCCGTCGCGAGGCGGACACGGGCCACCTCCGCATGTTTGGCAAAGGAATGGGCGGCTTGTGGGGTCTTTACGCTGCGGCCCTCGATCCCCGCATTCATACGCTGATCTCGGTGCGCAGCATGCTCTCTTATCGTTCCCTGACCCAGGTGGACCGCTACCTCTACGGCGCTGACGTTTTCGTTCCGGACGTCCTCTTGCACCTCGATCTCCCCGAAGTCGCGGCAGCGCTGGCCGGACGCCCCCTGGCTTTGGTTCTGCCTGTGGACGCCATGAAGAATGCGGTGGATGAAAGTGCCGCAAAAAACGCTTACCATTGGACGCGGGCTGCCTATGAAGCTGCCGGATCGCCAAACCTTTTCCGGATTGAAAGCGGAGGGACAGACCTTGCGACTCCCGAACATTATCTTGCCCTGACGCAGGATTTTGAATCCTTGCAATGACGATGGAACTTACGGCAAACATTGCCGGCAAAGGGCTGGCGCAGATAGAAATCGAAGGCGACCGAATTACCTCCGTTCGCGTGGGGGGTGCAATCGATCCTGAAAAGCCTTTTGTCAGCCCGGGGTTCGTCGATCTTCAAATCAACGGCTTTGCCGGGGTAGACTTCTCCGATCCGGAACTTACGCCCGAAGCCGCCATAAGCGTTCTGCCCGCGATCTGGAAAACGGGAGTAACGACATTCTGCGCGACGCTCGTCACAAACTCCATCGAAATCCTGGAAAGGAATTTCCGGGTCCTCGAAAGTGCGAGGCGCAGCGATGCTCGTTTTGCCACCACTGTGCCCGGCTATCACCTGGAAGGCCCTTATCTCTCGCCCGGCGGCGCGCACGGTGCCCACAACCCGAAACTGATGCGGACTCCAGACTGGGACGAATTTTCCCGCCTGGAGGAGGCTGCGGGCGGAAACATCGCCATTGTTACCCTCGCCCCCGAGTTGCCGGGCGCCTGTGACTTTATCCGCCAGGCGCACGCTGCCGGCGTGGTCGTCGCAATCGGCCATACCGACGGGTCGCCCGAGCAAATCCATCAGGCAATCGACGCCGGCGCCAGCCTCAGCACCCATCTTGGAAACGGGTGCCC
>JASHTR010000264.1 GCA_030040455.1 Terriglobia bacterium
AGAGGGCAATCAACATGAGAGGCTACCTACATAGGCTCTGTCAACACGCCGGACCCAAGGCCCTTGAGCGCGCCTTGGGGCGTCGTTCGCCGCTAACCTCCGTCGCCCTACGGGCTCCTTCGGTTAGCGGCCAAAGAAAGACAAAACCGGACACTTCATTTGTCAAGAAAACCGGACATTTTAACTTGTCAAAAACACCTGTTCGAAGGGATCGAAAAGCCGCAGGGTTAAAAGGCGAACCCTGATGCGCTACCTTATGGCGCGGGAGCGATGCAAGTGATCCAGGCACGGGCCATAAGTTTTTCAGGCGGGAACGGCAACCGGCTCCGGCTCCTTGGCTTCAAACCGCACCGAAACCAGCTTTGAGACTCCGGCCTCCTCCATCGTGACACCATACATGACGGGGCAGATTTCCATTGTCCGCTTGTTGTGCGTGATGAGGATGAACTGCGTCTCGGAACTCAACTGCTGAATCATTCGCGTGAAGCGAACCACGTTGGATTCATCAAGCGGCGCGTCCACTTCGTCCAGAATGCAGAAGGGGCTGGGCGAGAAACGAAAAACCGCGATGAGCAGCGCGAGCGCCGTGAGCGCTTTCTCACCCCCCGAGAGCAACAGCACATTTTGCAGGCGTTTGCCCGGCGGCTGCACCACCAAATCGATTCCGCTTTCCGGGTCCGCCTCGTCGCTTAAACGCATCTCGGCGGTGCCGCCGCCAAACAGCGTTCGGAAGGATTCAACGAAGAACCCGTTGATCGTCTTGAAAGCTTCCTTGAACTTGCAATTCGAGGCCTCGTCGATTTCGCGGATCGTCTGTGTCGTATCGTTAATCGAGGCCAGGAGGTCCTGCCGCTGAGTTTCGAGAAAGCCCAGCCGCTCCTCGGCTTCCCGAAGTTCTTCAAGGGCCATCATGTTCACCGGCCCCAACCGCTCCAGCCGCTCCTTCACCTCGCGGAGCTGGCCCTCCGCGGCAAGCAGTGGCTCTCCTTCGAGCAGGCTCTCCGAAGGCGTTTCGAGCCGCAACGCTTCCGGCTCCATCCCCAACTCCTCCCGGCAGAGGCGGGCGTGATGTCCCGAATCCGACTCGGCGCGCGCCAGCGCAACTTCAGCTTCCGAGCGCTTCTCGCGCAGCGCGTCGAGCGCAGCGCGTGCTTCCTCAACCTCGGGGTTGAGACGGTCGCGCTCCAAGCGGTCCGCCTGGGATGCTTCGCTCTTCACGCGCGCCTGTTCCCGGAGCGATTGCTGCTCGCGCTCAGCAGCGACGGCTGAAGCTTGCGCGCTTTCCGCTTCAGTCGCAAGGCGCGCGCTTTCATTCCTCCACGCCTCAGACTGACTCTGAAGTTTTTGGAGCTGGTTGTGGGCCTCTTCCGCTTCTGCCGCGGCACGGGCTTCTTCGGTCTCCGCGGCCTTCCGGCGCTCGTCGAGAGCGCCCGATCGCACCTCGGCCTCAGTGAGCTCCTGCGTCGCCCGGTCCAGCCTCGCCCGCAGCCCGCGCGCGGATTCCGCAGCAGCGCCGCTCCTATCTTCCAGTGCCGCCTGATTTTGGCGGGCAACCGCGAGCTCCGCCTGAAGCGTGCTCTCCCGCGCTTCTACGCTTTCCCGCTCTGCGACCAAAGCGGCTGCCTCTCGCTGGAGCAGATGGAGGCGCTCCTGAGCTTGCTCGACGGTCTCCTGCGCCTGGCGAAGCTTTTCGCCTGCCAGCATGGATCGCTTTTCGGCGGTGAGTCGCTCGGCGCCGAGCCGCCGCTGTTCTTCCTCTGAATCATTGAGCCGACCGCGAGCTTCCGCCCAACGCGCTTCCTCGTCAGCCAGCGCGACCTGGATCTCCACGCTGCGGCGCTCGATCTCCCGAAAGTCCCGCCGTTGGGCCAGCGGGCCAGCGCTTGAGATTTTGCCGCCGGCCACGAGCCGATGGTGGTAGTGCTCGCCCTTCCGCGTTACAAAGTGGCACGACGGATAGGCGCGGGCCAGCCGTTCCGCAGCGGTGGCATCTTCAACGACAAATGAATTGGCCAGGATGGGAAACGCAATATCTCCGTTCAGGCCGAGGCGCGGCTCGAAGCGAACCAACTCCTGAAGCGTCGCCACCACGCTCGCCTGCTTCCTGGCTTCAGCCGCCTCGGCGTGAGCGAAGCCGTTCCGATGGGCTGGAAAGTCACGGATGAAAAAAGCCGACCGGCCGCTCCCTTCGTTCTCAAGCAACTTGATTCCGGTGCGAGCCTCCTCGGTCTCGGCCACGACGACGCAATCGAGCTCCGCCTTCAGAAATTCCTCTACAATCTCTTCGTAGCCGGGGGCCACTTCCAGGAAGTCTGCCAGCACGCCCAGCGGGTGGAAGCCATTCCCCCGCGCGGGCTGCGCGAGGAGCCTCCGGACGCTTTCCGTCGAGTAGGCATGACGGGCAAGGGATTCTTCAAGGACCTGCTTGCGAGCATTGGCTCGCGCAGCCTCCCGGCCGAGCGTTTCCACTTCCGCGCGAAGCGCGCACTCCTTCCGGCGACTCTCCTCAAGCGCCCGATCCGCCTCCGAGGACGTTTGCGCCAATTGCCCGAGTTCAGTTTCCATGCGCCCACATTCCACCCGGATCGACTCGAGCTCCGCCGTGGCGTGGAGATATGACGCTTCCACGCTTCCTCGCTCCGATTGCGCGCGCGATATCTGGCGCTCCAGGGATAATCTCATCTCTTCCGCCTGCACAACCTGGTTGCGCAAGTCGGAAAGATGCCCGGCGGCCTGAAGCATCTCCCGCCGGCAGAATTCCATCTCCGCCTCCGCGACCGTCAGCTCCCCACCGAGCTGCGCTTGCCCGGTTTTGACCTCCGACGCGGCATTCCGCGCGGCTCCCGATTGCTTGCGCAACTCCGCTGCCGCTTCCGACTTTGCGCGTGCTTCCCGGTCCAAAAAGGCTGCCCGCCGCGCCAGCCGCTCCGCCTCCTCGCGGCTCTCGGCAACCCGGGCATCCAGGAGCAAAGCCTGCTGCCGGGCCTGCTCCATGCGCGACCGCAGCCTTTCGCTCTCAATTTCCTTCTGGCCCAAAGTCAAGCGCAGGCTCTTCAGCTCTTCTTCCAGTGCTTCGTGGTCCAGCGCAGCGCGATTCCTTTCCCGCTCAAGAGTTTCAGCCCTTTCGGCGCTGCGAGAACATTCTTCCTGGAGGCCAGCCAGCCCTTGCCCGAGCTTTGCGCGCTCCGATTCCAGGGCGATCAGCCTGGATGAGAGCACGTGCTTCTGGCGGGCGCGCAATTCTTCCCGCAGCTCCCCATAGCGGCGCGCCTTCACTGCCGCGCGTTTCAGCGAGTTCGCCTGTTTTGTAATCTCTTCAAGAATGTCGCGGATCCGGGATAGATTCTGCCGCGAGGACTCAAGCTTGGCTTCCGCGAGCCTCTTTCGCGATTTGAACTTGGAGACTCCGGCTGCCTCCTCAACGATGGCCCGTCGATCGGAAGGCTTCGAGCTTAAAATCTGGCCGATGCGCCCTTGCTCGATGATGGCGTAGGATTCCGGCCCCAGGCCCGTACCCATGAAGATATCCTGGATGTCGCGCAAGCGGCACAACTCCCCATTCAGCAGATACTCGCTCTCGCCCGAACGAAAGAGCCGCCGCGTTACCTTAATTTCGCCTCCCGGCATTCGCTGACGAGGTGACGGCTTGGTTGGATTTCCATGGCCGTTCTTT
>JASHTR010000265.1 GCA_030040455.1 Terriglobia bacterium
GCTGGAGCGCCGACGCGCGGTATGGCGAGCATTCTGCCCACCGGGCGCAACTTCTACGCGGTCGATCCCCGTGCATTGCCGTCGCGGGCGGCATGGCAAGTCGGCCAGCAACTCGCCCGTGAGACGCTCGCGCGCTATCTCAAAGAGGAAAGTTCTTATCCCGAGATGGTGGGTCTGAGTCTCTGGGGCACTTCGCAGATGCGGACGCAGGGTGACGATGTGGCGGAGGCACTTGCCTTCTTAGGCGTGAAGCCGGTGTGGAACGCGCAGTCGCGCCGCATCGACGGCGTGGAGGCAATTCCGCTTAGTGAACTGGGCCGCTCGCGCGTCGACGTTACGCTTCGCATCAGCGGATTCTTCCGCGATGCCTTTCCGCACCTCATTACTCTGCTCGATGATGCGGTTCGCCTAGTGGTATCGCTCGATGAGCCAGTCGATCAGAATTTCCCACGCAAGCATTATCTCGCCCAACTTGAGAAATCTTCCGATCTGCCGGTCGAAGAGGCTGAGGAGCATGCTTTGTTTCGAATTTTTGGAACGAAGCCCGGCTCATATGGAGTTGGCCTTCAGCAGCTTATTGAAACCGGTTACTGGAAGACGACGGATGACCTCGCGAAGGTATTTCTCGAATGGGGTGGCTACGCTTATGGCCGTAACACGTACGGCGGGGACGCACGCACAATTTTCGCCGATCGACTGAAAACCGTGCAGGTGGCGCTACACAATCAGGACAACCGGGAACACGACATCTTTGATTCCGACGACTACTATCAATTCCACGGCGGCATGGTCGCGACCATCCGAAGTCTCACCGGCGAGCATCCTAAAGCCTACTTTGGTGATTCCTCTCGCCCCGAAGCCAGTCGTATCCGTGATTTGAAGGAAGAAGCACTGCGTGTCTATCGTAGCCGTGTGATCAACCCCAAGTGGATCGCCGGCATCCAGCGCCACGGGTACAAGGGAGGTCTGGAGCTGACGGCGACGGTGGACTATATTTTCGGCTTCGACGCCGCCGCAGAAATTGTCCCGGATTTCGTCTATGAAGGGCTCGCAGAACAATACGCGTTGGACGAAACGATGCGACAGTTCCTGGGGAGCTCGAACCCGTGGGCGCTCAATGCCATCGCAAAGCGGCTGCTCGAAGCGGCGGACCGCGGCCTGTGGGAACATCCGTCGGACGAAATCCTGGCACAATTGCGGCAGACCGTGCTGGATAGTGAAACCATACTCGAATTGCGCGATGAAAGAGTGACGAAGGCCAAATGAGCAGTCCTGGCTATCCCTTTGCTGCGATCGTCGGCCAGCCGGACCTGAAGCTGGCGCTCCTGCTGGCCAGCATCGATTGGCGTCTGAGCGTGTTGTTGAAAGGCGACAAAGGATCCGGCAAAAGCACTGCGGCACGTGCGTTGGCAGATATTCTCCCAGCGGGTGCACCGTTCGTAAACCTTCCCATTGGCACAACCGAAGATCGCCTGCTGGGCGGCCTCAATCTGGGCCAGGCGCTGAAGGGCCACGAGAGTTTGAAGCCCGGATTAATTCACGAGGCGCATGGTGGCGTCCTTTATATCGATGAAGTCAACCTTCTCGCCGATTCGTTGACGGACGCCCTGCTCGATGTTGCTTCGAGTGGACAGCACTACGTCGAGCGCGACGGCTTCAGCGTGTCGAGTACCGCACAATTTATTCTGCTCGGCAGCATGAACATTGAAGAAGGCGCCCTGCGGCCGCAATTGCTCGACCGTTTCGCGCTATCTCTCGAGGTTCAAGCTCCATTGGCTACGGCGGATCGAGCCCTCATTGTCGACTCACGCTTGCGATTTGACGCAGATCCAATTGCTTTTTGCGCGGCGTTTGAAGAGGAGCAGCAACATCTTCGGAAGGCAATTGTGGATGCGCGCGCCCTGATTCCCAGCATCAACCCATCTAGCGAAATCCTTCAAGTGATCTCTCAGGAGGTCACGAACGCTGGAGTACGGACGTTGCGGGCGGATCTCGCGGCGCTGAGCGCCGCAATCGCGCACGCCGCTCTGGATGGACGAGCGGAGGTCGGGACTGAAGATGTCGAAGTGGTTTTGCCTCTTGTCCTCCACCATCGGACGAAGCGAAGTCCCAGCCAGCCTTCCGCGCCGCCGGCGCCCAAGCCAAACCGGACCGAAGCAAAGGAAGATTCAGGCCAAGCAGGCAGCGAATCGAAAGATCGCGTGTTCTCGCCCGAGGAAAGACAAGCGCCGGAGCTTCGCGTACGCCTTGCTAAACCCTTGTTGAGAGGACGAAGCGCCGCCATGAACCATAAGACCGCTATCGAAGCTTCGCAAGCAGGCGGTTCCACAAGTGGCGAAGCGTTAGACGTCGTGGCCAGCTTCGGAGAGTCGTTTCGCAAGACGGGCACCGTATCCTTAAACAGTGACCATCTCGTCTTTCGGACGTCTCAACCAAAATCCGGAGTGCGGTTTATCTTCGTCGTTGATGCAAGCGGATCGCTCGCGGCACAACAGCGAATGCGAGCGGTCAAGGGCGCCGCGGCTGCATTATTGGAATCGTCTG
>JASHTR010000266.1 GCA_030040455.1 Terriglobia bacterium
TGCACTCTCGTGGGTATTACCGGCACCAACGGCAAGACCACCACGACGGCGCTCCTCGGCAAGATGCTCGAAGCCTCAGAGTATTCCGCTTTTGCGGCGGGGAACATTGGCATCCCGCTCATTTCCGCCGTGGACCTGTTTTCACCGGAATCCATCGTGGTAACGGAGTTGAGCAGTTTCCAGCTTGAAGCCATTCAGAGCTTTCGGGCCCACGTCGCGGTTCTGCTGAACGTCACTGAAAATCACCTCGACCGGCATCGAACCTTCGATGCCTACGTCGCGGCCAAGGCGCAAATCTTCCGTAATCAGCGCCCGGAGGATTATGCGATTTTGAATGCGGATGATCCCACCGTCATGAGCCTTGCCCCGGCCATTGCCGGCAAGAAGGTCTTCTTCAGCATGGAGCAGGATTTGCCGGAAGGCATCCTGCTTTCGAAGGGAAGGATTCTTTATCGGGTAGGCCATCTGGAGCGGATGCTTCTGGAGGCGCAGGAGATTCGACTGCGCGGCTCTTTCAACGTGGCAAATGTCATGGCGGCTGCGGCCGCCGCCTGCGTCCTGGGGGCAGATTTCAAGGCTATCAGCAATGCGGCACGCGAGTTCAGCGGCGTTGAGCACCGGCTGGAATATGTCCGGACGGTGCGCGGCGTGGAATTCTACAACGACTCCAAGGCCACGAGCGTGGATGCTACCGCCAAGGCGCTCCAGACGTTTGAGCGAGGGGTTAACCTGATCCTGGGGGGAAAAGACAAAGGCGCGCCTTATACACCCCTGTGGCCACTGCTGGAGGGGAGGGTGAAAGGCATCTACTTGATCGGCACGGCGTCGGAAAAGATTGCTGCCGATCTCGGGGGAGCGGACCTTCACCGCTCTGGTGATTTGGAAACAGCCGTCCGCCAGGCGTTTGCCCGGGCAGTTCCGGGCGACGCGGTCCTTTTGTCTCCTGCCTGTGCCAGCTTCGACCAGTTCCATGATTTTGAGGAGCGCGGGCGGGCATTCAAGGCAGCGGTCAGCCGTTTGACGGAAATCCCCTTGGTTCCAGAAGTCGAAAGCTCCCGTCCGACCATAGCGCTGCCCCTTGAATCTCCGCCTTCTTCTGTCCCGCTCAAAGAAGAGCAGCCAATGCCCAAGGCTGATCCACATATTGGCCGGTGGGAGGAGAAGGAGCCTCCTGCTTCGGCGGAGCCGAAGTACATCTACGAAATGCACGGAGATGAAGATGAAGAGGAGAGCGTTTCCCCAACGCTGGATTTTCATGAGGCTCCCGATCCACCGGAAGTTTCCAGCCTGGGGCCTGTAGAACTGGCATCGGAGCCGGTATCACCGTATGAAGTGCTTCAAGAAGAGGTGGAAGGTCGGCGCCGGCAAAAGACAGGCGCATAAGCCATTGAGACGCGCAGAAAGGAGACTGATCCCAACACTGTTCGCTGAGGACGATGGCTGTTAGGTGAACGGTGTTGAGACCGAGCCGGAAATGGGGCGAAAGCTCGAGTCGGACCGAATTCTGTTCGGCACGGTTGTGGTGCTGGTGGCTTTCGGCCTGGTGATGGTTTTCAGCGCTTCAGCGGTGACGGCGGCGGAACGCTATGGATCCAGCTATCACTTTCTCCTTCGCCAGGGCGTATGGGCTGCCGTGGGTATTGCTTGTATGGTGGCGATGATGAGTTTCGACTACCGCCAATTGAGAAACCCGCGCATTATCTTTCCCGCCTTGGCCCTCCAGCTTGTGTTGCTGGTCACGGTCTTCCTGATGCCCAGCCGCCATGACACTCACCGCTGGTTTTACTCGGGGCCCTTCAGTTTTCAGCCGTCGGAGCTGGCAAAGCTGCTTCTGGTGATTTTCTTTGCCTATTTCCTCGACCAGAGGAAGGGCGCAGTGAACGACTTCCGGCACACGCTGCTGCCGCTGGGGCTTGTGGTGGGCCTCGCGGTGCTGTTGATCCTGAAAGAGCCGGACCTGGGGACGTCGCTCGCCATCGTTCTGATTGCGGCAGCGATGCTCTTTGCCGCCGGGCTTGACCTGCGCTATTTCGCCGTCACAGGGGTAGCGGTGGTTCCCATGTTCTATCTGGCCGTCGTCCATGCAACCTATCGCCTGAACCGCCTGATTGCTTTCCTTCACCCGGGCGAGGACCCGCTGGGAAAGGGTTTCCAGGTGCTGCAATCACTGATCGCCGTGGGATCAGGAGGCATTTTAGGAGTGGGCTTGATGGAAGGTCGCCAAAAGCTCTTTTTCCTTCCTGAGCCACAGACGGATTTCATCTATGCGGTGATCAGCGAAGAAATGGGGTTTATTGGGGCGGTCATGGTGATGGCGCTCTTCGCGGTGATTCTCTGGCGTGGAATGAGGGCTGCAACTTTCTGCGGTGACGGCTTCGGAAAGCTTCTGGCCGTCGGGCTGACAGTGCTGCTGGTGGGCCAGGCGCTGGTGAACGTTAGCGTCGTGGTTGGCCTGCTGCCCACCAAGGGCATTCCCCTGCCATTTATCAGCTATGGAGGAACGTCATTGCTGATCAACCTGATTGCAGTGGGCATTTTGTTGAACATTTCGCAGCAAGCAAGTGGTGGTGTGGCGTCTTAGTGAATCCGAATGGGTGCTCTGGAGCAACAAGCGGGCGTCGCCGCGGAGGCGGCGATGAAGGGAGAGGGAGTACGTTCGCGCGGCCGGCTCGCGCCGCTTCGCGTTCTGATGGCCGCGGGCGGAACGGGCGGGCACGTTTTCCCCGCTCTTGCGGTTGCCGAGGAACTGCGAAGCCGATGGGCAGGGGAGCCGTCTTCAGCCGCATGCACGGTTGAATTCGCCGGGACGGCCCGAGGCATTGAGTCGCGAGTTATTCCCAAGGCCGGTTTCTCTCTGCATATTGTGACTGCGGCGGGCCTCAAGGGAATTGGGGGCTTCAAAAAGGTAAGAAACGTGCTCGTCTTGCCGCTCAGCTTTTGGGAGGCAGGAAGTCTGCTGCGGCAGATCAAGCCTCAGGTGGTGGTTGGCGTAGGAGGTTACGTGGCGGGCCCGGTGATGCTGGAAGCATCTCTGGCCCGCATTCCGACGCTGCTGATTGAGCCCAACGCTCGGCCCGGGTTCACGAACCGCGCGCTCGCGCCATTCATCAGGATTGCCGCGCTGGGCTTCAAGGAGGCAGCACCGTTTTACGGCCGAAAGGCTCGCATCACCGGACATCCGGTGCGGAGCGCGTTCAGCCGGATTGCACCCCGGGAGCATGTCCCGCCTTTCACAGTTTTGATTTTGGGCGGCAGCCAGGGAGCGATGGCCCTCAACAGCGCGGTGATCGAAGCGCTGCCTCTTTTTGCTGGCGGGGGTTTCCGGATCATTCATCAGGCCGGCGAGCGGGATTACGCGCGCGTTCGCCAGGCTTACCAGGAGAGCAGCGTTCGAGGAGAAGTCCATCCTTTCATCGATGACGTTCCGCAGGCGCTTGACCGGGCTGATCTTGTCGTATGCCGGGCGGGCGCATCAACCGTGGCAGAGCTGATGGCAGCGGGGAGAGCGTCACTGCTCATTCCTTTTCCGGCGGCGGCGGACAATCACCAGTTGATCAATGCATTGGCCCTTGAGCGGGAGGGGACCGCGCGCGTGCTCGAACAGAGGCGATTGACGGGTGAAACACTCTTTGAAGAAGTGCGCGCGCTGCTTCGCCAGCCGGAGCTCCTCACCGGGATGGACCGCCGCGCGCGTGGACTGGCCCATCCTGGCGCTGCCGGAGAAATTGCGGATTTAATTGAAGAAATGGCCAACCATGCTGGGTAAGATTCGCAAAATTCATTTCGTCGGAATTGGCGGCATTGGCATGAGCGGCATCGCCGAGCTGCTGCTGAACCTCGGCTTCACGGTTTCAGGATCGGACCTGAAGGAAACAGCGGTCACAGCGCGTCTTGCCAGCCTTGGCGCGCGGATTTTTGCCGGGCACCAGGCCAGCAACGTTGATGGCGCGCAGGTCGTGGTGGTCTCTTCCGCGGTTCCGGCGGAAAATCCGGAAATCATTCGGGCCCGGCTCCGCGAAATCCCGGTGATTCCGCGGGCCGAAATGTTGGCGGAGCTGATGCGGTTGAAATACAGCGTGGCGGTGGCGGGCGCGCATGGAAAAACCACTGTCACTTCCATGATCGCCCTGATGCTCACGGAGGCCGGGTTAGATCCTACAGCGGTGATTGGCGGCCGGCTGGACGTTTTTGGCTCGAGCGCCCGTTTGGGCAAAGGCGAGCTGCTGGTCGCTGAGGCCGATGAGAGCGATCGTTCTTTTCTGCTGCTGCTGCCTTCGCTTGCCGTCGTCACCAATATTGACCGAGAGCACATGGACTGCTACCGGGACCTTGAAGAGATGAAAGACGCTTACGTCTCCTTCATGAACAAAGTGCCGTTCTATGGCGCGGTGATGGCATGTGCGGATCCACCGTGGCGTGAGGCATTGCAATCGATCCGGCCGCGGCTCACTCGCCGCCTGATTACTTACGGAATTGAGCCCGGTGCTACGGTTACGGCCGCCAACATTGCGCGCTATGCGCGCGGCTCTTTTTTTGAGGTAAGAGAATCGGGTCAAAAACTGCTTTCGGCGAATCTCGCCGTTCCGGGCTTGCACAACGTGCAGAACGCCGTGGCTGCGGCCTCGGTGGGTCTGGAGCTGGGACTGAGCGCCGAGCAGATCCGTCGCGGACTCGAGCGCTTTCACGGTGCGGACCGGCGGTTCGAAGTGAAGGCGGAAGTGGATGGCATTACGGTGGTGGACGACTATGGGCATCATCCGGCGGAAATCCGCGCCACGCTGGAGGCTGCCCGCGCCTGGGGTGCCCGGCGCCTCTGGGTGATTTTTCAGCCCCACCGTTATACCCGCACGAAGTTTCTGATGGATGAGTTTGCGCCCGCCTTCGAAGGTGCCGAGCGTCTCTATGTGCTCGATATCTATCCGGCAAGCGAGGAGCCCATTCCCGGCGTTACATCGGAGCGCCTGGTGGAGCGCATGAAGGAGCAGGGATGCTCGGC
>JASHTR010000267.1 GCA_030040455.1 Terriglobia bacterium
AACGTGGTGTTCCTCACTTAGGAGAGCAGCAGGAGCTCGGTGGTCTGGCTTAATTGAACCTCGAATCGTAGCCTTGAAGAATGAAAACACAAACATCCTTGAAGCGACTGATTTTACGAGCAGTATTGCGCAAAGTGAGCCCCATGGTGATGCCGATCCTGGCGCTGCCGGATTACGTGGATTTCTCAAGTTTCGACGAGGTCTTCTGCACTCTTCTCGGCTGGGACGGCCTCGGTATCAGTTTTCACGTCCACGGCCAGGAATTCGCTAGTGTTGTGTCCCTTAAATGACTATACATATCGAGGATGGTGTGGTATAAATCCAGACATGGCGAGAATCAGTGCGGTCTTGGGCTTATCCGCAGCAGATAGAGGGCAATTGGTCGAGTGGGAGTCAGCACACGGAACGCCTCAGCAAGTGGCGCTGCGCTGTCGGTTGGCCTTGGCTGCCGCGGCCGGAAGATCGGATCTGGAAATCGCGACATGTCACGGCGTCAATCGACATACCGCAGCCTTGTGGCGAGGGAGAGTACGAAGCGCAGGGATCGGCACGGTCTGGGAGATTGAACCCGGTCGGGGGCGTAAACCGAAGTATGACCTTGAGAAGCGCGATGCGATGATTGCCGCGACTCTGCAAACCAGGTCCAAGGGCATGACCCAGTGGAGCTGTCGGAGCATGGCCAAAGCTCAGGGTGTGAGCAAGAATACCGTGAACCGGCTTTGGCAGTTGCACAACCTCAAACCTCACCTGAGCCGGACCTTCAAGTTGTCGCGCGATCCCAAGTTCGTGGAGAAGTTGACGGATGTCGTGGGTTTGTACTTGAACCCGCCGCAAAGGGCGGTGGTGTTGTGCGTCGATGAAAAGAGTCAAATTCAAGCGTTGGGCCGAACCCAGCCGGGTCTGCCCCTGAAGAAAGGGCGGTGCGGCACGATGACGCACGACTACAAGCGCAACGGAACTACGACGCTCTTTGCGGCGCTGAATTTATTGGACGGCAAAGTCATCGGGCAGTGCAGCAGCCGACATCGCCATCAGGAATTTCTGAAGTTCTTGCGCCGACTGGACCGTGAGTTTCCAGGGGATCAGGAACTGCACTTGGTAGTGGACAATTACGGGACACACAAAACACCCGAAGTGCAAACTTGGCTCAAGCGCCATCGTCGTTTTGTGCCGCACTTTATTCCGACCAGTTCCAGTTGGCTCAACCTGGTGGAGCGGTGGTTTGGAGAGTTGACGCAGAAGGCGGTGCGCTGTGGAGCGTTTGCCAGTGTGCCGGATCTGGTACAGGCCATCCAAGCGTTCCTGGCAGCATGGAATGAGAATCCGCGACCTTTCGTCTGGACCGCCAAACTGGAGGACATCCTCCAAAAGATAGAGCACGCCCGCACGAAACTGGAATTGGTTCATCCGGGGAGCACCCAACCTCGACGCCGTCAAAAGCAAGAAGAATGACTTGGCTAATTATTTAAGGGACACAACAATACCTTTCTGCGGAGAACGAAGGCGCAGCGGAAGATCCTGCGGGATTTTCAACTGCGGCCTCGTGAAACGTTTCTCTACACGTGTGGAGGCATCGATCTTTGGGAATGGGAGTTTCGACTTCTCGACTCCCAGGATGGCGGTGACGGTGATGAGGCACCGGTGTGTCTGGCGGGCCGCGGGGACTCTCCGCCCGAGTGCTGTGGCGGCCCCACGGGTTATCGGCTGATGCTGAAGCGGCAGCAGGAAGGGCGAGTCGATGGGATCGCCCGCGCAGGTGGAGGCGGTTATCGCCATGCTCACGGCGGCGCACCCGGATCAGCCGGCCAGCAACTGGGACATTCTGCGCCAAGTCATGGACGATGGTTTTGAGGGGCATTGACCAGCGGCTGGAACAGTACGGGCCTTGGGGCCCAATCGCTTCAGCCTGAAAGAGGCCAACCAGCGGTTGGCAAAGCTGATGGAGCGCGGGAGGTACCGCGTATGAAATTCCGAGTCGAAGTGGTTTGCTCGAACGACGATGGTGCCGAACAACGGCACGAGGTGCTGGAGTTGGAACGGGAGCAGTTGGTGATGGAAACCCTGGGGCTGAGCTTGGCCGAAGGCAAAGCAATCTTGAGCGGGGTACAAGATTTTGTCGCCTCCCAGCAAATCAACGAGGATCTGATGCGGCGCCGGAGTCGCCCCAACTGTCGCCAGCGGCACCACAGCCAGGCCGCGGGGACAAGCACCGTCGAGACTGTATTCGGGCCAGCGGCGGTGCCCAATCCGCGCTGGGAGCGTTGCCTGTGCCAGACCGAAGGCCCGAAGACCTTCTGGCCCACCGCCAAGGGCGGACGAGTCCCGAACGGCTCTACTTGGAGACCAAGTGGGGCTTGCTGATCCCTTACGAGAAGGTAGCGGATTTATTGAAAGAAGTGCTGCCAGTCAGCGAATCCACCAACCACGAGACGGTGCGCGAACATCTGCACACGGTCCCCGAGCGGATGGAGGCGGAATTGGGTGAGGAAAGGCAACCCGATCCGGTGAAGCCCGAAGTGGATCCCGAGCTATCCTTGCCGGACGGTCCTATGACGGTGGGGCTGGACGGCTACGTGCGGGCGGCCTACAAGGAAGGCTTTTTCGAGGTGATCGCGGGCCGGAGCGTCGTGGCGTTTCCCTCTGACGGGGGCGAAGACATCCGGCAAGTGCGCGAGTATCTGCATCCCAACAGTGAACATGTAATC
>JASHTR010000268.1 GCA_030040455.1 Terriglobia bacterium
CATGGGGGTGGAATCGCTTTCTTACCGTTTTGATTTCGATAACGGCCTGAGCGCAACCGGGAATTGGCTTAAGGCCACGGCCGTCCAGGACCGTGCGCCGGTAACCATCGTGCTGGACGATGGCGGTCGGGAAGCAGCAGGCGAGATGGTTTCGGATCGCGTCAACCGGGGCGAGCAAGTGCTGGCCTTGGACGTGATTTTCAACGGCGAGATGCGGCCTCGAAAGCCTGACCCCACATCCTACGAATTGCTGGTTGCAAGCATCGGGGAGCGCCCTTTAGGCCTCGAAGTTGCCCAATTGGTGGGAGCGGCGCAATGGTTTCGACGAACTTCCGGGAATCCGAAGGTTCGCCTTGAGACGAAAGGCATCCGCAGCCAGGTGGTTGCCCTTACCGCGGCTGCCCTCAACCCCGCTCTATTTTCAGACGTCGTCACCTACGGCGGAATGGAAAGCCTGGGTTACCTGCTGAATGCCCCAGTGTCTTACCACAAGGCGGCCGAGCTCTTCTGCCTCGATTTTTACAAGGATTTCGACTTGAACCGGCTGATCACGATGGCCCAACCCGTGAGAGTGTCTCAATTTTCGACGGTCGCTGTGCGCGGACAGTAAAGGTTGCATCAGTAAGGTTGCATCAGTAAAGGCACTCTCGACGCACCACACTAACCCAAAGCCATGAAGCTGAGCGCGTCTCTGATGAAAAGCACGGCCGTCGCCGCCCTGGGCGGCCTGCTGTTTGGGTTCGATACCGCCGTGATTGCGGGCGTCACGCAGGCGCTGACCGGAACCTACCATCTCTCGCCTGCGTCCTTGGGGGTCACGGTTGCAAGCGCGCTCTGGGGGACGGTGCTGGGCGCAATGCTGGCCGGCGTCCCGGGCGACCGCTATGGCCGGCGCGACAGCCTGCGACTCATGGCCGTGTTATACCTCGTCTCGGCCATTGGCTGTGCGTTCGCTTGGAGCTGGGGCGCGCTGGTGTTCTTCCGTTTTGTGGGCGGCCTGGGCATTGGCGGGTCTTCCGTGCTCGGGCCGATGTACATTGCGGAAATTTCGCCCGCCGCATGGCGCGGACGGCTGGTGGGCGTCTTCCAGTTCAACATTGTGTTTGGCATTCTGCTGGCGTATTTTTCCAACTACGCAATCAGCCTTCTGGTGCTCAGCAACGTGGCGTGGCGCTGGAAGCTCGGCGTCTCAGCGCTTCCGGCGGGCTTGTTTTTCCTGATGCTCTTCGCCATTCCCCGCAGCCCGCGCTGGCTGGTAAAAACGCGGCGAGTGGAAGAAGCGCGGCGGGTGCTGGGGATGACCGAAGGAACGAATGTGGAAGAAGAACTCGAGAGCATCATGACATCTCTCGAGGCCGGGCGCGGCAAGGAGTCTCTTTTCACACGCCGCTATCGCATTCCGATTTTTCTGGCGGTCACCGTCGCCATGTTCAACCAACTCTCGGGCATCAATGCCATCCTTTATTATCTCAATGACATTTTCGCGCGCGCCGGCTTCAGCCAGGTGTCCGGGAACCTCCAGGCGGTGGCCGTTGGCGCGACCAACCTGGTGTTTACGATCATTGCGATGGCCGTCATCGACCGCATCGGACGCAAAACGCTGCTCCTCATTGGGTCGGTGGGCACCGCCCTCTGCCTGGCCGGCGTTTCAGTAATCTTCTTCACGGCGCGGCACGATAACCTGCTGGTTTGGCTGCTCATGGCTTATATTGCGTTCTTTGGCTCTTCGCAGGGCGCGGTCATCTGGGTTTACATCAGCGAAGTGTTCCCCAACAGCGTGCGGGCCAAAGGGCAAAGCCTGGGTTGCTTTACCCACTGGTTCATGAACGCTCTCATCTCGGGATTATTTCCACTGCTGGCAGCCGCTTCGGGAGCCTACCCGTTCGTTTTTTTCAGCGTCATGATGGTGCTCCAGTTTTTTGTGGTGCTGTTCTTTTACCCCGAGACCAAATCCATTTCTCTCGAAGAGATGCAGAAGAAGCTGGGGTTTGCAACGTGATTTGATTAAACAGAAATGCCGTGAACTGGGCATGAAATGGGGATCGACGTCGTTTTTTCACTGTTTCGTTTCGTTCAGGCAGCGCCGCATTATGAGAATGAATACAGTTTCAGACGCGTGAGCTGGGCAATGCGAGTAAAATCCTTATCGAGCGTAAACAGTTGGGCGCCATGCTCGATGGCGACAGCAGCAATTAAAACGTCCACCGTCGTCAGGCTGACACCTTTCGCTCGCGAGTTTCGGAAGATGGCCGCCGCGTTATAGTACGTTGAAGGACCGCGTGGCTCGAGCATATCCCATAGGGCAAGGTAGCGCTGTATAATTTCAACATCACGGGTGATCCCCTGAAGAACCTCAGCAACCACGAGACCCGTGAGTGCCGGGGGTTGCGCGCTGTCGATCATGCGACGCAGTTCTTGACCGGCAGGACCTGGCGACGAGCTGAAAAAATCAATCCAGACGGAAGTATCCACCAGGATCAAATGCGGTTCCTCCGCATAGCCTTCAGGTCACCCTTCCAGATGCCACTCCCGTAGTAGCGAAGGATGCCCTTCTGCTCCTCCCTGCGCACAAGTTGTTCAAGAGCCTGATCAACAATTTCGCGCTTCGTCCGGAGCTTAGTGAGCTGGCGCGCCTTGCGGATCAGGACGTCATCAATTTCGATGTTGGTTCTGCTCATAGTGCTAGCATACACCTTTTTGGCAATTTTATGTGTATGAGGCTATCGGCCGGCGCTTCCGGAAAATCCTGCGCCCCAACAGCTCAGCTTCATTTGCGCAATTGCCTTCCCGCCTTGCCTGCGGCTATGCTGAAACTTAAACCGGCGGGGCATGGAAAACAGACATCCGGCGATTGGCATTGTTATTTTGGCAGGACTCATCGCGCTTCTGGCAGCGCGGTATGCGCGGGCGGAGTGGCGGCAACCTCTTTCTTGGAGTGGCTGGATCGGGGCCGGCATCATCCTGGCCAGCGAGGTCCTGCTCGGTCTTGGCGTGCGCTGGGTGGGGATCTATTTCACCCCGCTCGCCTGGACGGGTTACCTGCTCCTGGCCGATGCCCTAGTAGCCAGCTTGCGGGGCACGTCCTTATTCCGACGCTCGCCGTCCGGCTTCCTGGCGCTGGCGGCGTGGTCGATCCCGCTTTGGCTGATCTTTGAGGGTTACAATCTTCACCTCAAGAACTGGACTTACGTGGGCTTACCCGCAAGTTTATGGGCGCGGGACGCCGGCTACCTCTGGTCTTTCGCTACCATCTGGCCCGCCATTTTTGAAACCGCCGAGCTGGTGTGGGCGCTTGGTTTCTTTCACTCGTTTCACAAACCGCGGTCTCCGCTCGCCGCGACGGTAAAATGGGGCATAGGGGGGGCCGGAGCCCTCTGTGTCGCCATTCCACTTCTCGTTCCCTCCCACATCGGGAGCTACCTGTTCGGGCTTGTCTGGATTGGGTTCGCCTTTCTCCTCGATCCGCTCAACGCTTATGGGAAAGGACGTTCTTTATTGCGAGACTGGGAGCACGGACGGACCTCCACGCTTACATGCTTCCTCTTTTCGGGGATCTTCTGCGGTTTCCTATGGGAGTTCTGGAACTACTGGGCCCATGCGCGGTGGGTTTATGTTTTTCCAATCCTGCAAGGTTCGAAAATTTTTGAGATGCCCGCTCCCGGTTTTTTAGGTTTCCCGCCCTTTGCCGTGGAGTGCCTGGTGATGGTCGAGTTTTTGCGAACCCTTCAGATTGCGGGAAACATCGCGACGGGGGAGATGACGGCGGAGAAGAGCGCAGAGTTTCCTGCCTTTGGAAACTCTGCGGCCTGTCCCTGAATCTCCACGGAAAAGCCGAAGACTTCGAAAAGTACGAAGTCTGCCCCCGTTCCACTGATCTCATGATATCGATTTCACGCAGCTCCGGCGTTCGATTCGGGATGACGGCTCGGCTGTTTCTTCTTTGGCTGGCTGCCGGGGTTGCGGTCGTTGCGTTCGGCCAGGCTCCACTCGCTCAGCAAGCTCATGCCCTTGCTCATGACGGCATCCGTGAGATGATGAATGGGCGGCTTGACGAGGCCCTCTCCACCTTTCAGCAGGTTGAAAGGGAAGATCCTTCCTCCCCACTGGGCTATGTTCTCGAAGCGGATGCAACATGGTGGGAAATCTATTACACTACCGCCAATCTCGTAGACCCCGACGTGTTCGACGTAGTGCACTCGACGAGCACCTCCTACGACTCGCATTTTGAGTATCTGGTGAGAGAGTCGATTGCAAAGTCGGAAGCTCGCATTGAGGCGCGGCAGGACGTGGCGCGCAGCAATCTCTATGAAGGCATGGCCTACGCGCTCCAGGCGCGTCTCGACGGGCTGCGCGCCCGCGATCTTCCCACCGCGAGAGCGGGCAAGAAGATGCGGGAGCTGCTGCTCGCCGCATTGGAGCGCGATCCGAACCTGACCGACGCCTACGCCGGCATTGGCCTGTATAACTACTTCGTCGATACGCTCCCGACGATCGTAAAAATGCTGCGATTTCTGATCGGGCTGCCCGGCGGCAACCGCGAGACCGGACTCAGCCAGCTCCAGAAAGCGGCGGAGCAGGGCGACTTCACCCGGGCCGAAGCGAAATTCTACTTGGCCAAAGATTACACGCGACACAATGAGATGCAGTTCAAAAAATCGCTTCAGCTTTTTCAGGAACTCGAGCAGAACTTCCCCGGGAATCCGTTCTGGAAGCTCATGGTCGCAAGCGTTCAGATGCGTCTGGGGCAACGCCGTGACGGCGAGTCCCTTTACCGGCAGATCCTGGCGGAAACGGTGCAGGCCCACAACGTCCCCGGCACAGTGGTTCACCAGCAGGTCCTCGAGGCCCTCGAGCGACTGCATCCGGATGAGAAGTTCGGCGGCGGGCCGTGATGATTTGAGCGCCCGTAGCCTGCAAGGTCCGGGTTCGTGGCCGCCACGTTTGGCGAAGAGAATGAGAGGAGACGTTCGGTGCGAGGAATGGTTTCGGTACTAGCGCTTGCGGCCGTCATGTTGTTTGCTTTCATCGCTGCCCAGCCGGTTCCGGAGCCCGGCGTGCCGTCGGATGCTGAAATCCAGCGAATACTTGTCAATCGAATCGACGTCCAACACCGAAGCTTAGGCATCGTGGTAGGCGTGATCGATGCGCAGGGGCGGCGGGTGGTCGCCTACGGGCATCTGAACCAGAACGACGGCCGGCCGCTTAACGGCGACACGATTTTTGAGATTGGCTCGATCACTAAAGTGTTTACGTCGCTGCTGCTGTCAGAGATGGTACGGCGCGGGGAGGTGGCGCTAAGCGACCCGGTGGCGAAGTACCTGCCCCCCACGGTGAAGGTGCCGGAGCGCGACGGGAAGCAGATCACTCTGGTCGATCTGGCCACACACACCTCCGGGCTGCCGCGGATGCCGGCGAACTTCGCTCCCAAGAACCCGGGCAATCCGTATGCGGATTACTCTGTGGATCAGCTCTACCAATTTCTGTCGAGTTATAAACTGACGCGTGATCCCGGCTCGCAGTACGAATATTCGAACCTCGGTGGCGGGTTGCTGGGGCTCGCGCTAGCGCGACACGCGGGAATGGCTTACGGAGAGTTGGTGCGGGAACAAATCTGCGATCCGCTGGAGATGAACAACACGAGGATCGTCCTCACGCTGGAGATGCGGTCTCGCCTCGCGGTGGGGCACGATGCAGCACTAAAGGCGGTTGAGAATTGGGACCTTGGGCCAGCATTTGCGGGCGCTGGTGCTCTACGGTCGGACGCGAATGACTTGTTGAAGTTCGTCGCGGCCAATCTCGGCTATACGAAAACGCCGCTGGCGCCGGCAATGGCAGCCATGTTGGATGTGCGGCGGCCAACCGGGATTCAGGGGCTGGAGGTGGCACTCGGCTGGCACGTCTTCACGACCGACGGCAAAGAGATTGTATGGCACAACGGGGGCACCGGTGGATACCGGTCCTTCATCGGCTTTGATCGGAGGAGCCGCGTGGGCGTGGTAGTCCTGTCCAATGCGGAGACGGCGGAAGGGGTGGATGATATCGGGCGGCATTTGCTGGATGCCAAAGTCCCGCTTTGGGTGTCTCCCAGCGAGCGCAAGGAAGTTCAGATCGATCCGAAGATATTCGACGGCTATGTCGGTGACTACCGGTTAACGCCAAGTTTCATCATCGCCATCACCCGCGAGGGTGACCATTTGTATTCGCAAGCAACCGGCCAGGCGAAGTTCGAGATTTTCCCAGAGAGCAAAAAGGAGTATTTCTATAAGGTGGTGGACGCGCAGATCACGTTTGTGACCGATGGCCGAGGACGAACCACGGCACTCATTTTGCATCAAAACGGCTTGGATCAGCGCGCCGAACGGGTAGAAGGCGCGGCTGCGGCATTGGCGCCCAAGGAGCACAAGCAGGTCCACGTCGATCCGAAGATATTCGATGGCTACACAGGGGCTTATCAAGTCAGTCCGAACTTCTCCATCACGATCACCCGCGAAGGGGATCATTTGTTCGAGCAGGCTACGGGGCAGCAGAAGTTCGAGATCTTCCCCGAAAGCGAGAAAGAGTACTTCCTGAAGGTTGTGGATGCCCAGATCACGTTCGTGACTGACAGCCACGGCCGCGCTACAGAGTTGGTCCTGCATCAGGGCGGACGTGACCTGCCCGCGAAGCGGATTGAGTGAGTGGACGGACTGTTTGGGGCTGCTAAGCCTCGCGCGCGAGCCATCGGGCCAAATTTCTGAAAATCTTCAAGCCTCCGAGAACTGAGACACTTCAACCCCACAGGGGGGATACGATGTGAATAGGCTGTACCAAGCCGCCGGTGTTTTTGACAAAACCGCTCTCCATCCACTAAACTACACTCTTCGGTTTTTGTGGCACGGCTTGGCATTTTTCACCAACGCTGGCCCGCCTGACTCTGTCCCGAAGTAAACCAAAATTCTGGCAAGGATCCATCACCTATGCGTGGAATTGTTAAGGAAAGACTCTTCACTCCCGGCCCCACACCAGTTTTGATTGAGGCTCAGGTTCGCGCCGCGACGCGCGACATCCATCACCGCACGGAAGACTTCCGCCAGGTGGTGCGTGAGACGACGGAGTTACTTCGCTATTACTTCAACACCCAAAACGACGTCCTTTTGTTTTCCAGCTCCGGCACCGGAGCCATGGAAGGTGCCGTGGCGAACCTCTGTTCGCCGGGCGACCGTGTGCTGGTTGGGACTGCCGGCAAGTTCGGCGAGCGATGGCTCGCGCTGGCCCAGGCTTATGGCATTGAAGCCGTGAAAGTAGAATCCCCTTATGGCCAGCCGGTGAATGTGGAAGAGATGAAGCAGAAGCTGGAAAAGTCCGGCCCTTTCCGCGCCGCCTTTCTTCAGGCTACGGAGACTTCAACCGGCGTCAGCAACGACGTGAAAGCTCTGAGCGCGGCGGTGGGGAAGCTTCCAGAGACCGTCCTGGTAGTGGACGCCATTACAGGCCTCGGAACCACCGACCTGCGGCCGGACGAGTGGGGCCTGGACGTTGTGATTGGCGGATCGCAGAAGGCCACCATGATGCCACCCGGTCTTGCTTTTGCCAGCGTCAGCGAGAAGGCATGGAAAGTAATCGAGAAGTCGAAGAGTCCGCGCTTTTACTTCGATTTCTCTAAAGAGCGCAAAAACCTCGTCAAGGGGGAAACCTCCTACACACCAGCCACCTCGCTGGTGGTCAGCCTACACAGCGTGTTGAATTATATCAAACAGATCGGGCTTGAAAATCTTATTGCCAATGCTGTGATGCTTGCCGATGCAACCCGGCAAGCCTCGAAGGCGCTGGGGCTAAAGCTCTTTGCCACCGCGTCGCCGGCTAACGCCGTCACGGCGGTTTGCGCCCCGGAGGGCCTCGATTCCGGGGCCATCATCAAGGAATTGCGCTCCCGTTTTGGCGCGATCATCGCCAATGGCCAGGGCACGATGAAGGGCAAGATATTCCGCCTCGCGCATCTCGGTTATTTCGACGCGGCAGATTTGTTTGCGATCGTGGCCGCGCTCGAAATCGCGCTGACAAAAGTTGGACATAAAGTGGAACTAGGCTCCGGAGTGAGGGCGGCTGAGGAGACCTACCTCAAGCACGTGGATAGCGTCGAGCAGCGCGTAGGAGCTCGATAGGCGTTGTAATTGATTCCGGTCGACCCGGGTTAGGACGATCCCCGCATGAAAATTCTTGTTTCAGACAATGTTTCCGAAAGCGCCCTCGGCATCCTGCGCGCTGAACCCTCGTTTAACGTGGTTTATCTCCCCGGGAAAAAGGACGCCGTCAAGGAGGAAATCCGCGACGCGGAGGCGCTCGTCATCCGGAGCGCCACGAAAGTGACGGCGGACCTGCTCTCTCTGGCAACCAAGCTGCGCGCGATTGGACGCGCCGGTGTGGGCGTTGACAATGTGGACCTCGACGCTGCCACGGAAAAGGGTATCGTGGTGATGAATACGCCGGGCGGCAACGCCACGAGCGTGGCCGAGCAGACGCTCGGCTTCATGCTGGCCCTGGCGCGCCACATCCCACAGGCCAATACGTCCATGAAAGGCGGCCAATGGGAAAAGAAGAAGTTCATGGGCCTGGAACTGCGAGGCAAGCGGTTGGGACTCGTCGGTCTGGGTATGATTGGCATGGACGTGGCCCGCCTGGCGCAAGCCTTCCAGATGGAAGTCATTGCCCACGATCCGTTCGTTTCCTCGCTCGTCGCCGGGCAGCAAAATGTGAAACTCGTTTCACTGGAGAAAGTTTTAAAGACCAGCGACTTCATCAGCTTCCACTGCTCGGCCACCCCTGAAACCGTGAACCTTTTGAACGCCCATACGCTGGCGATGACCAAGAAAGGAGTGCGCATTGTGAACTGCGCGCGAGGTGAGTTGATCAGCGAAGCGGACCTGCTTCAGGCGCTCGAAAGCGGCCATGTGGCGGGCGCGGCGCTCGACGTCTTCCAGAAAGAGCCGCCGGCGGATTCGCGCCTCGTTGCCCACCCCGAGGTCATTGTGACGCCGCATATCGCCGGGTCCACCGAAGAAGCGCAGGAAATTGTCGGCATCCGCATTGCCGAGCAGATCCGCGACTACCTGCTGCAGGGCGTGGCCCGCAATGCCGTGAATCTGCCTTCGATTTCTGCGGAAGAGTATAAGAAGCTCGATCCGTATATCCAATTGGGTGAGAAGCTGGGATCTTTCCTTGCCCAGGTAGTGAAGGGCGCCCTCAATGAAGTAAGAATCAGCTACGATGGCGGCTTGGCTGAGCTCAATACGCACCTGGTCAGGAACGCAGTGCTGAAGGGAATGCTCAACAAGGTCCTTTCCGAGGAGACGCAGGCAAACCTGATTAATGCCG
>JASHTR010000269.1 GCA_030040455.1 Terriglobia bacterium
AGCATTTCGATATAGGTTGAAGCTACGAACTTGCTTGCCAAGAGCTTCTGCCACGGAATCACGCTGATGAACGAAGAGGTCATCAGCAGGTAGAGTGTCCCCACCACCAGGATGGAGCCCATAATTGCCCGGGGAATCACGCGGCCGGGATTGCGGATTTCTTCCGCCAGGTAGCACACGTTGTAATAGCCGAAGTAGTCGTAAAGGGCGTACAGCGTGGCATGGCCGAGGCTCGCCCAGAAAATCCAGTTCAGATGGAACGCTTGGGGAGAAAATGCGAACAACCGGGCGGCGCTCAAGTGCGGGGCGCCGGAAAGAATGATCCAGAGGCAGCCGGCCAGCACCCCGCCCGCCAGAATAACGGAAATGTTGCCAATCACCGATACCCGACGATAAAGGATCGCTACCAGCACAAGAGGAAAGGCTGCCGCAACAAGGAGAACGTCCCCATGCGTGAGCTTAGGCAAAAGGTAGTGGAGATAATCCGCAAACCCGATGCTGCCGCTGGCGATCGACAGCGGCGCTGAAAAGATGATCTGCCACACCATCAGGAAGGAAAGCCAGCGGCCCAATCCCGCCGGCCCGAACGCTTCGCGCAAATAGTTGTAGCTGCCGCCCGCCCTGGGCATGGCGGCTCCCAGCTCCGCCCAAACGAGGCCGTCGCAGAATGCCAGCAGCGCGCCCACCAACCACCCCAGCATGGCTTGTGGCCCGCCCATGGTGGCCAGAAACAATGGAATCGTGATGTACGGCCCGATGCCCACCATGTCCGTAATGGCGAGCGCGGTCGCCTGAATCAGGCCCAGCTCGCGCCTCAGGGCTGGGCCGGTTGAAGCCTCGGTCAATAATCACCCCTGGAGATCAACGCTGCTCAACTTTTGAAGTAGATTGATCGTAACCCAAACCTAAGAAATTGCGTAGAGCGCATGATGCAGGTGGTAGCGCAGCGTTCGCAGCTCAACGCTGCGGCTTTTCCTCTCTTTCCGAAAATAGACCGAAAAGCGGCGGAGTCATACATCGGGCACTACTCGCTCGCCGCGATTCTTTGGAAGATGGACGTATAAAGGGTAAATAACAAAGGCGGGAAAAGAGAAATGGAAGATAAGAGCGCGCTCCGTTGCCCGGTCTACGGTCTGCGCCCTATACAAAAAAAAAGCAGGAACGAAGAGGCGCCGCTTTGAAACCATGCGACACCGCCTCTTCCTGCTTGTCAAAAACAAATGCGAGACTGCCCGTATACGAAAAAGGGCCTAAGCCAGCGCCCGGATCCGCTTACGGAACAGAAATGCAAATCCCAGCAAGCCAATCCCAAACAGGCTCAAAGAAGCCGGCTCAGGAGCGTTAATCTCGCCGCTGGAGAGAGTCGCATCCACAGTACCTGTGCCGATCGTCTTGCCGCTTGGCAGGTCGATGGTCAGGCCGAGGATCCCGGAGGGAAACAAAGAATCAAGCGTCCCGCCCGTAATCTGGAGATTTCCGACCAGATCGTCGTTGAAATTCCCCGTACTTCCGACTACCCCCAGGCTATCCAACTCGAGATTACCGGTCAGATAGGTTGTTGCCCCGTTGACGAAGCTAAACGAAATCGGAGCCGATTGGGTTACGGTATACTGCGGGGCAGTCCCCGTCAGCTGGATACTGACGCCGTTGGCATCGAGTTCGTAAGTTCCACTGTTGCCGAGTAAGTCAATTGCCGACCCCTCGAAACAGGCAGTCGTCGCTCCACAGGAGGTCAGCACAGTGACTGTGATTGGGGTCGGGCCTGAACCGAATGAAAACACGGGGGTTGTACCTGACCCACCCAACGTGATCTCATCAGCTCTGGCCGACAGTGACCCCAGCATCACCAGCATGCAAACAACCACCATGCTGGCAGCTACTTTCATCGTTTTGGCCATATATTCTCCCTTCTTTCAAAGTTTTTCCTCGGCCTTGGCGGCATGCGGCACGCCACGCCTTCGTTCTTCCCCATGGCCCTTGGTCTTGGCTAATCCGTGGGTTGATCCCCTCCCGCCCGCAGCAGGGCCCTCCTTGTTATCTAATATCTCACCAAGAGCTTGCCTTGTCTAAGCTCAAGCCCCCCCTTCCTGCGCAAAGCCATCCGAAACACTTCACTCGCTTTAGTAATGAGCAATTCAGGTTCCAGAATTGCACGCCGCAGAAGGCAATTTGTTATTGTTGACCTGAAACGGGTTAAACAAAATACGCTACTGCTTTTCTTCGCTGTCCTGGCCTTTACTTTGAGATAACGCCTGCGCAAAGTGGAAAGCAATTTCCACTTTGCGTTAAAGTCTGTGACAGCTTCCTCGCAGTACTCCCTTTGCTTGCGCGAGGTGAAACTTCATCACTCTAACAGAAATGTTTTATAAATGCAAAAGAAAATGCATCGAGATAGTGCCTGACGGAGTTTATATCTCCTGAGTTAACGCAGGCCCGAATATCTTATACTGGCTTTCCGTGCCACAAGCCGCGCCAGCAACTTTATGAAGCAGCGACGGGCTCGCGCGCATGCCATTCAGAAAGATTCACCCCCATGACTGAACGCAACGAGTTGGTGCAAGGCCTCGGATTCTACGGCGCCATCTCCGTCGTCGCCGGAACGATGATCGGGACCGCGATTTTTGTGGTTCCCAGCCTGATGCTCGCGCAGGCGGGAACACCCCTTAAGGTTCTGGCGATCTGGGTGATTGCTGGCGGGCTCACTCTCTTTGGAGCTCTCGGATACGCCGAGCTCGGTGCCGCGATTCCGGAAGCCGGAGGCGAATACGTTTATCTCTTCCGCGCTTATGGCTCCGGCATGGGGTTTCTCTACGGTTGGACGCAATTCATTGTGGCCAAGACAGCATCCATCGCCGCCATTGCCACCGGCTTTCTTCTCTACGCCGCCTATTTCTTCCCTGCACTTGGAGCAACCTTCTGCCAGAAGGCTTTCACTCTTGCCGGGCATCATTTCACAATAGCTCTCACCGGCATCCAGGTTGGCTCGGCCGTGCTGATTCTGATCCTCTCCGGACTGAACGTTCTCGGCGTTCGCCGAAGCGGGACCATTCAAACGATTTTCACCGTTGCGAAGATCGCGGTACTGGCCAGCCTGATCGTTCTGGCCCTGACCGTCGGCCACGGTTCATGGGCGCACTTCCGGACGGTGGCCGGAACGGACCATCTCCAGGACGGGGGTTTTGCGGGCCTGGGCATTGCAATGGTCTCGGCGCTTTGGGCGTATGACGGGTGGAACAACCTTAGCATGGTTGCGGGTGAAGTCAAAAACCCGCAACGCAACGTGCCGGAGGCGCTGGTGGCGGGGTCGCTGCTGGTGGCCGCGGTTTACATTTGCGTGAATGTCGTCTATTTTTACGTTCTAAAACCGCCGGAGGCGGCAGCCACGCGCACGATTGCCGCCGAGGTGGCGCGGCACCTGCTCGGGCCCGAAGGCGGATCGTTCGTGGCCATCGGCGTCCTGATCTCAACCTTTGCGACGCTGAACGGCTCCATCCTGGCCGGCTCGCGCATTCCATACGCCCAGGCGCGCGATGGTCTTTTCCCGCGGCCGCTGGCTGCGGTTCATCCGCGCTATCGAACCCCCGCCGCCGCGATCGCGGCTCAGGCCGTGATTGCCGGCATTTTTGCCCTCAGCGGCCGCTACGAAACGCTTTACACCAAGGCCATCTATTCGGAATGGGTGTTTTATGCGCTGGTCACGGCGGGAGTTCTCATTTTGCGCTGGCGGGAGCCGGGGCTCGCCCGGGCCTACCGCACCTGGGGATATCCGGCAGTTCCCGTCGTCTTCGTGCTGCTTGCGGGCGGGCTGCTGGCCTGGACCTTCTTCGCCGCGCGCTCGGACGCGCTCTGGTGCCTGGCGCTCATCGCGAGCGGCATCCCGGCCTACTTTCTATGGCGGCTCTGGAAACGAACGACAAAACGATCAGGCGAAAAATAGCAGAGCGCTACTCCACGACCGAGAAGATCAGCTTATTACCATCGCGGTCGACGCGGTCAAGACGTGCGGTAACGCGGTCGCCCAGGCGAAAGGCGCGCCGGGAATCGCGGTGAACGAGGGCGCGGAGCTTTTCGCGGTAGGTCCAATGCGGGTCCTCAAAGCTTTCAACCGGCACGAAGCCTTCCACAAACAGGTCCATGAGCTCCACGAAGAAGCCGTGCCGGGTGAGGCTGATCACGAGCGCCTCAAATTCATCCCCCAGCCGGCCCGCCATGAAGCTGACCTTTTTCCAGTCCATCAGTTCCCGTTCAGCGTCAGCGGCCCTTCTCTCGCACTCGGAGGTTTCAAGGCCAAGGGCGTGGAGTTCTTCCAATTCAACCCAAGCGCTGCCTGTAAGCGCCCGGGATGTCACAGTGCTTGTGGCACGCTGAGTGCGGGGCGTTTCCGACGCCCCTTCCCGCAGCGCTGCTTTCAGGATGCGGTGGACAATCAGGTCCGGGTAGCGGCGGATGGGCGAGGTGAAGTGCGTGTAGGTGGGAAAAGCGAGCGCGAAGTGGCCTTCATTTTCTTCCGAATATCGCGCCTGCTTGAGCGATCGCAGCATGAGATAGGAAAGAATGCGCTCTTCAGGCTTCCCGGCAATGCGTTCGGCGAGGCGCTGGTAATGCCGCGAAGTGATTTTCAGATCGGCAGAGCTTTTGAGCTCCTGGAAGCGCGGATATCGTTCTTTATTTCCGCGTTCCTGGAGCCGGAAGCGGCGCGCGGGAGGCATCTCAACGCCAAGCGAATAACCGAACGTGGCCGCAATATCTTCAAATTCGATCACCTTGCGAGGGTCGGGCTTTTCGTGGATACGGTAAAGCGCGGGAATATTCCGCTCTTCGAGATAGCGAGCCACGGTTTTGTTTGCCGCCAGCATGAACTCCTCGATAATTCGATGGGCAAGGTTGCGTTCGGATCGCGTGACGCCCGTCATCTGGCCAAGAGCGTCAAACTCGATTTCGGGCTCAGGAAGGTCGAAATCAATGGAGCCGCGGGCTTCGCGCCGATGAATGAGAATCTTTGCCAACTCTTCCATGCGCTTGAAATCCTCGACGAGCGGACGGTGCTTCCGGCAAGCCTCATCGTCTCCGGAAAGGACAGCATGGACGGCGGTATACGTCATGCGCTCCCGGCTGCGGATCACGCCGGGTACGATCCGGCTTTCAACGACGCGTCCGACCGCATCGATTTCCATCAGCACCGACATCACCAGCCGTTCCACGTGCGGATTGAGACTGCAAATGCCGTTCGAAAGCTCGAGAGGCAGCATAGGCACGGCGCGGTCTGGAAAATAAACTGACGTTCCGCGCAGCCGCGCCTCGCGGTCAATCGCCGTGCCGGGGCGGACGTAGCGGGCAACGTCGGCAATGTGCACCTGAAGAAGATAATTGCCGCCGGGTTTCCGTTCTACATAGACGGCGTCATCGAAGTCTTTGGCGGTTTCACCGTCAATGGTCACGATCGGAAGGGAGCGGAAATCCGCGCGGCCGGCGCGATCCGCCTCGGAAACGATCTGTGACGCGCTTTCCGCCTCATCGAGGACTCCAGGCGGGAAGCGATGCGGGAGATGATATTTCCGGATGACCATCTCAACGTCTACGCCGAATTCGTCGCGCTCGCCAAGGACTTCAATCACCCGCCCGCGCGGAAGCGACGAAGGCCCGGGAAAGCGCGTGATTTCGACATCCACGATGAGTCCCTCCAGATCCCGGCCCGCCCTGCCGAGCTCCGTTTCAGGCTCCTTGCCGAACTGGCGATGCCGGCTTCGCTTACCTGAACTCTCCGGCCACTCCTCGCCGGTTGGGATGACAATTTTATGGGGAATCCGGCGATCAAAAGGAAACACGACGTTGTCGGGCGAGCCGCGATGAAATTCACCGACGACCGACTTCTGGGCGCGATCGAGAACACGCAGAATAGCGCCCTCCAGCCGCTGCCGCCCCGGAGCGTGGAAATCCGGCCTGGCGCGAAAAGTTTCCAATTCCACCCGGTCGCCGTGCATCGCGTCTTTCATCGATGCGCGCGGAATGAATATGTCCTGGTCGATGCCCTTCGCGGCTCGATCGGGCACGACGAAGCCATAGCCTTCGCGATGCCCGATCAGCCGCCCGGTCGTAAAGTTGTTGCGCGCCGCCCGGCCCCCGCCGCGGGCCGGCGCGACGGCGGTGGCCCGCGGTTGCTGCCGGTCAAGCGGCCCGACGTTGCGGTGGCCGCCGAGAATGAAGTGGTTCTTTTTGAGATAGAGAATCCGGCGGCTCTTTGAAAGTTCCTTCAGCGCGGACCTCAACAGCCGCGCCTGGCTGCTGCGCAGGCCAAGCTGCTCAACCAACTCGCGTATACGAAAGCGCTTTTCCGGCTGAGCTTCAAAGATTTTGAGGATTTCTTCCGGCAATGGAAGGGGCTGCATCATTAATTCGGAGGTCCGGCGGCGGGACGCGCAAAGGCAACTTCACGCGCGGGTCGGCTGGGCTCGGTCGGGACGGGATCCTTGGCAAGCGCCCGTTCCAGGGCCTCGCTGATCGTCTTCACGTAGGTGAGCTGGAGTTCCCCCAGCAATTCAGGAGGCAAATCCTCGCGCGCGTTCGGCTCGTTTTCAGCCGGTAGCAGCACTTCCTGGATACCAGCGCGCTTCGCCGCCAGCACTTTTTCCTTGATGCCGCCGACGGGCAGAACCTGGCCGCTCAGCGTGATTTCCCCCGTCATCGCCAGGCGCTCGCGCACGGGACGGGCAGAAAGCGCAGAGACGAGCGCCGTCACCATGGTCACGCCGGCCGAGGGACCGTCCTTGGGGATGGCGCCGGCCGGCACGTGGAAATGGATGTCGTAGGACTGGAAAAAATCCGGATCGATGTCGTAATCCGACGCGTGACCGCGCACCCAGGCCAAAGCCGCCTGCATGGACTCCTGCATCACCTGCCCCACGTGGCCGGTCATGGTGAAATTCTTGCCGCCCTTCATCACGCTGGCTTCGACGAAAAGCACGTCTCCGCCCGTCGGGGTCCAGGCAAGCCCCACGGCCACGCCCGGCCGGCGCGTGCGCTCCACAATTTCCGTTTCCAGGCGGAAGCGCGGCACGCCCAGAAATTCCTGCACGTTCTCCGGGGTGACCACCCGTTTTTCCGGTTTGCCCTCGGCCACGAGGCGCGCCTGCTTGCGGCAGAGCGTTGCGATCTCGCGCTCGAGGTTTCGCACGCCCGCTTCGCGCGTATAGTGCTGGATGATGTAGGCAAGGGCTTCGCGGGTGAACTCAATCTGTTCAAGATTCCGAATGCCATGCTCTTCCGTCTGCTTGGGGATCAAGTGGCGGATGGCGATCTGCACCTTTTCCTCCTCGGTGTATCCCTGGAGCTCGAGAACTTCCATGCGGTCAAGCAGGGGCGGCGGAATGGTATCGAGCACGTTGGCGGTGCAGATGAAGAGAACCTTGGAAAGATCGAACTGAACGTCCAGGTAGTTATCCCTGAAAGTCGAGTTCTGCTCCGGATCGAGGACTTCGAGCAGCGCCGACGAAGGGTCGCCACGAAAGTCGCGCCCGACTTTATCCACCTCGTCCAGCACGAATACCGGATCGCGCGATTCGGCGCGCCGGACGCCTTGAATAATCTGGCCGGGCAGAGCTCCGATGTAGGTGCGCCGATGGCCGCGGATTTCGGCTTCGTCATGAATGCCACCGAGCGACATACGCACGAATTTGCGGTCCAGCGACTTAGCGATGGACTTGGCCAGGGAGGTTTTTCCCACTCCGGGCGCTCCCACAAAGCACAGGATGGGACCTTTCAATTGCGGTTTCAGTTGCAGCACGGCAAGATAGTCCAAAATGCGTTCTTTCACCTTTTCAAGGTCGTAGTGATCGGTGTCGAGGATCTCGCGGGCTTTGCGGAGATCCACTTTGAGTTCGCTGACCTTGTTCCACGGCAGCACCACGAGCCAATCGAGATAGGTGCGCGTGACGTGATAGTCGGCCGCGGCAGGAGACATCTTGGCCAGCCGGCCGAGCTCGCGCAACGCCTCCTTCTTGGCTTCTTCGGTCATGCCGGCGGCTTCAATTTTTTGCCGCAGCTCCTCAACTTCGTGCTGCTCGTCGGCTTCGCCCAGCTCTTTCTGGATGGCCTTCATCTGCTCGCGGAGGTAATATTCGCGCTGGCTTTGGGTGACCTGGTCCTGCACGTCCGACTGGATCTTGGAGCGAATCTGCTGCACTTCCATCTCCCGCGCGAGGTGCCGGTTGAGCCGCTCGAGGCGCGCCGTGAGGTCCAGGCTTTCCAGCAGCTCCTGCTTCTCAATGTTCGAGATGGAAGGGAGGTTGGCGGCAATGAAGTCCGCCAGGCGTGATGGATCATCAATGTTCATCACGACGGTCTGGAGATCGTCCGAGAGGCCGGGAGAAAGCTGGACGACCTGTTGAAAAAGCGAGGTGACGCTGCGCACCAGGGCGTCAAAGCCGGGCGAGTTTTCAGACGGCATCACGTCATCGAGGGATTTTACCCGCGCGTGAAGATAAGGCTCCATGCCCACAATCTCTTCAACCGCAATGCGCTGCAGACCCTCAACAAAGATGAATAGATTCTGGCTGGGCAGCTTGATGATCTTGTGGATGTAGGCGGCGGTGCCGATCTGGTAGAGATCGACCGGCTGCGGGTTATCCACCCGGGGGTCGCGCTGGGCTACGACGCCGATGAACTTCTCATCGTCCTTGAGATCGCTCACGAGCTTCAGCGAGCTTTCCCGGCCTACTGTCAGCGGCAGGATCGCGTTGGGAAACAGAACCGTTTCCCGTACCGGGAGAATCGGCAGCTCCGAGAAGTCGCTGGGTTTTTTGTTGATGGTTGCCATGGGTCCTTAACCTCATCCGGGTTAACGCGCAGGCTTCCTTTTTCCCCGGCACCCTGCCGGGCACTTGCCAAGCATACTTTAATTCACGTCAAAATAGCCAACCCTGCTTTAGATGCGCGGTCCAGCCTCCATGATTCGAAGCGCGTCTGCCTTTGGGAGAGGCTTTTCATTTTTTCATTGAACCTTCTGAGGCATCGCGTCACGGCCGGGTTCCCAGTTGCGCCTGGAAACGGGCGCACGGTATCCTCAGAAACCGACACGCTACCCAAGGAGATTGCCACGATGTTGCTCTGGAAGGAAGGGCCCAAAGCTCCCACGATAAGCCGTCTGCTTCATCTTACGCCCAAGCTGGTAACGCTGCTTTCCATCCCTGTAGCTCTCATGGTCGCGGTGGCCGTCGGATATCTATTGAGACGCTTCTTCCACCGGTATCGCGAGAAGGCGCGCACCACTTTCGGGGAGGTGTGCTTTGCCGTGCTGGAAGCAATGCCCATTCCACTGCTGCTGCTGGCGGCAGTGGATACGATCATTGAAGTGGTTCCGCTCCCTCACCGCTATCAGCACGCCGGCTCGGAGATCGTATTTTCCGCCGTGGTGGTGGTGATTTTTCTTTTCTTCACCAAAGGCGCGATTGCTTTCATGCAACGGCTGACGCAGCGCGAGCCGAGCTACGAGCGCATTACGCAGCCGGTCACGTTTATCATCCGCCTGGTCTTCGTCATTCTGGCCGTCATCATCATCCTCGAAAATCTGGGCATCCACCTGACGGCCGTCTGGACGACGCTTGGCATCGGCAGCGTTGCTGTCGCCCTGGGCCTGCAGGAGACGCTCAGCAACGCCTTTGCCGGCTTGTACATTATGGCGGACCAACCCGTAAGCACGGGAGATTACGTGATGCTTGATTCGGGGCAGGAAGGTTACGTGGTGCGGATTGGGTGGCGGGCCACTTCCTTGCGCACGCTGGGCAATAACATCATCTTCGTGCCCAACGCCAGCATGGCTAAAGCCGTTATCACGAATTTCTCGCGCCCCGAAGACCGCATGTCCTTAAGCATCCCGGTGAGCGTCGCCTACGGCACTGACCCTAATCGTGTGGAACGCGTGCTTCTGGAAATTGCAGAACAGGCGGCTCGCGACGGTCTTGAAGGCTTGCTGGCTCGCCCGGAGCCCAGCGTCCGTTTTATACCCGGCTTTGGAGCTTCTTCGCTGGACTTCTCACTGGGCGTTCAGGTGCGCCGCTTTGTGGACCAGTACCTGGTGCAAAGTGAATTGCGCAAAAGGATTGTGGCGCGGTTTGCGACGGAAGGGATTGAGATGCCGTTTCCCACACGAACGCTGCTGTTGGATAAATCGCTTCTCGAGTCGTTGCGGGACCGGATGTTGAAGCCGCCCGGTTAGAACCCGGAGCTGTTCGCGCCGACGACAAGCCCTTCCGGGTGAATCGCCTTGGGTTAAGCCCGCGCTTTGACTGTCCGCGGAGGGAGCTTCATGAACGATCCAGGTTAAAAGCCCGCATCACGGCGCTTCAAAACAACCGCGGCCGCTTCGGCACCCGTCAAGGTGAGCAACCTCGCCGTCCGGACCGAGACAATTCTGCGTGTGCGCGCACCAGTAAATTCCGCTGCCAGAGTCTTCCATGCGGAAAGGCTCGCCCACGTCAATGAACATTTCTTTGCAGCGAAGGCGCTGGCAGTATTCCGGATTGGCTCGGGAAGGACTTGGATTCTCCGTCATGCTGCACCTCCTTGAACGGCCTGCAGGATCGCCCGCTTCACCGCCACGCGGGTGAGTTGGACCTTGTAGCTGTTCATACTGAGCGGCGTCGCCTTGCTGACGGCAGCTTCGCCGGCGGCCATCGCTGTTTCTTCGTTGACGCTCTTGCCTTCCAGCGCTTGGCCGGCTTCGGGCGACAACCACGGCACGGGGGCAACGTGTCCCAGCACCACACGGGCGTGGCTCACCGTGTCGCCATTCATGCGTAGCACCACGGCCGCCGCGGCCAACGGCCAATCCATCGCTTCCTTCTGGCGCACTTCGTAAACAGCGCCGCGCGCGCTGCCCGGAGAGGGAACCAAAATTTCTGTCAGGATTTCATTCGGATGCAGCGTATGTTCTCTCTCTCCCGGCCGGGTGGGCGTGGCATAGAGTTTTTCCAGAGGGATTTCCCGCTCGCCCGCCGGGCCTTCAAGCATCACGCGCGCCTTCATCGCAATCAGGATGGGAGCCATCATCGAAGGGCTCACAAAGTACGCCGGGCCCGCATTGCCCAGGATCGCGTGATAGCGATTGTCGCCGTCCGGCACGAGCGACTTGCCATCGTGTTGAGCGAGCAAGCCATAGCCCAGGCGGAAATACCAGCAGCGTGGCCGCTGCAACAATTCCCCGCCGACCGTGCCCATATTGCGCAGTTGCTCGCTGCGAACGTAGTCCGCAGATTGGAGGAGTGCGGGGTAATGCTGCTTGACGAGGTCGTGCGCCATCAGCTCGCGGAGGGTGGCCGTCGCGCCGATCCGCAGTTCCTTCGCCGAGGCTTTGATCCGGCCGAGGTCGGAGATATGCTTCAGGCTCACCAGGCGCTTCGGTCGAACCGCGCCGTCCTTCACGCAACTAATCAAATCCGTGCCGCCCGCAAGGACCTCCGTCTCTCCCCACTCTCCTGCGAGCAAGCTTACCGCTTCCTTCGTGCTGGTCGGGCTTGCATATTCAAAGCGTTCCATTTCAGGCCACACCTCCTTTGGCGAGCGCCGCCAGTACCTTTTCCGGCGTAACGGGCAGCGTGGGGATGCGCACCCCAATAGCGTTGGCCACGGCGTTGGAAATTGCGGCTCCGGGTGAAATGACCGGCGGCTCGCCCAGGCCGATCACGCCCCGCTCGTCATATCCCGGCCCGGTCATCATGTGCACTTTCAGCTCGCCGATATCCCCAATGCCAGCAAGCTTGTAAAACTCCATGTTCGGATTCAACATGCGTCCGAGCGTATTATCCATGATCTTCTCTTCGAAAAGGCTGTAACAGGTGCCCATGATAAACGCTCCATAGCACTGGCTTTCCGAGGTCTTCAAATCAATGACCAGGCCGCAATCCTGGGCAATACACATGCGGTTGATCTTTACCAGGCCCGTCTCCGTATCCACCGAAACATCCGCCGTCAAGGCTCCGCCCACGCCGCTCGAGCCGAGCATGCATTGGCCGGGGTTCTTGCCGTGCGCCTGAATCGTCTTCACGCCCAGCTTGCGGCAGGCCTGTTTCCAAGTGATGCTTTTGGAAGAATCTCCCTTGGCCTGAATCGTGCCGTTGACCGCCACCAACTGATCCGCCGGCACGCCGAGGCTCGGCGCCACCACCGCCGACAACTGCTCCAGGGCGTCCACGGAAGCGCGCCGCGTGGAAGCGGAAACACCGCCCACCGTGGTGCTTCCGCCGGAGGGACCGTCGTAAGGATAACGGCTGTCTCCAATTTTTACAGTCACCGCCTCCACCGGCAGGCCGAACGTCTCAGCGGCGACAATGGCGATCACGGTGCGCGTGCCGGTGCCCAGATCCTGGCTCCCAAGCTCCGCCGTCACCGTGCCATCCGGCTGGATGGTCACGAGGCAGTTGCTGGTGTGGCCGCGACCGCCCCAGGTGTGGATGCTCACGCCCAGGCCGCGCTGGATGTGCCCGGAGGTTTTCTCGCCCCGCGGATGCCAGTATTTTGACCATTCCGACATTTCCGCGACCTTTTGTAATTCTTCCTTGTAGACTTTGCCGCGGTTCTCTGAAGCCAGGTCCGCATTCTTCATTAAAAGTTGAAGCGGGTCCATATTGAGCTTTGCCGCAAGATCGTCGAGGGGAGCCATCGTGAGCATAGCGGCTTGTGGATGGTTGGGCGCGCGCCAGGCACGTGCCGGTCCGATGTTGGTAAAAATGAAGGTATGCCGCCGGACGCGGTTGGGAATATCGAGCACGTAGGGGATGGGAAGAACACCGCTTGGTCCCGGCCCGCCGGTTCCCCAGCAATCCGATTCCCAGCCCACCAGCGTGCCATCTTTCTTGGCGCCAACTTTAACGTGCGCAAAACCCGAAGGACGACACCCCGCTACTTCAAGCTCCGAGCTCCGCTCCAACAGATACTTCACGGGTTTCCCCGCCTGCTTCGCCAACTGCGCCGTCACCGCGCCCCAACGATCCATCTGAAACTTGCTTCCGAAGCCGCCGCCAACGTAACGGCAAATCGACTCCACGTTGTTTGCCGGAATACTGAGAGCTTCTGCGAATTGACCGGGCAGCGCGGAAACGCCTTGAGTCGAGGAAAACGTGCGGATACTCTGCGGTCCAACCCACTCGACAACGTGACCGT
>JASHTR010000270.1 GCA_030040455.1 Terriglobia bacterium
TAGGTGCGCAATGAATGGAGGGGCGCGGTCATAATGACCCTCGAAGAAATTCTCCGCCTTCCCGTTGAAGAAATGATCCAACGCGCGAAGATGGCGGTCCGGCTTTTCCCGGATATCCCCGCCATGATCGAGTATTTCGCGCGTTCGATGGCAGAGGAAATCCAGGTGAATAACGAGCAAGGCAAGCCCACGCGATGGATTTTGCCAGTGGGTCCGGTAGCGCAATATTTCCGGTTAGTGGAGATCTGCAATCGCGAGCGCATCCACTGGAGCGAAGTTCACACGTTTCAAATGGATGAGTTCCTGGATTGGGAAGGTCGTCCTCTGCCCGTTAACCACCTGCTGAGTTTTGAAGGATTTATGCGTCGGCAGGTCTTTGAGAAGCTGGATGCCGACCTGCGGCCCGATCCGGCTCACGTCCATTTCCCTGACCCTTTTGATCCCGATGAGATCGGGGAACAGATTCGCGCGGCTGGGGGCATCGACACCTGTTTTGGCGGAATTGGCTACCACGGGCACGTGGCGTTCAATGAGCCGCCGATCTCACGCTGGCATCGGATTTCAATCCAGCAGTTGCGTGAATCGCGCACTCGGGTGGTAATGCTGGGTGACGACTCGGTGGTGGCTCAGAGCATCAGCTCGGCCGGAGGAAGCTCGGACTTGATTCCGCCAATGGCGGTAACGCTCGGGATGCGCGAGATTCTTCAATCCCGGCGCATCCGGCTGTTCCTTGCGGGCGGGGAGCGCCAGCGGGCGGTGCTTCGCATTTCGCTGCTTGGCGAGCCAAGCACGGATTATCCCTCCACGCTCCTGCAAGGACATCCGGACGTCATCGTTCATACCGACAACGCAACTGCGCGGCCCATTCAGCCATCATTGTTTTGACAGGTTCGTAGAAAACGCTTTGGCGGTGTCGTGCCGAGCGAGTTTCTCAACTGGCGGGTAAGCCTCAAGGAGCAAACCGGTGAGACCATTACGTTTCGGACTCGCGGGGTACGGCGCCTGGGGCGCCTGTCACGCGCGGGCCATACGCGAAACTCCCGGATGCGAGCTGAGCGCAGTCTGCGCTGCCACTGCGCAAGCGCAGAAACGTGCGGTCTCCGAAACCGGCGCAATGGCGTACGGCGATTTTCGGGAAATGATCGCGCAACCGGAGCTCGACGTTATCGACGTTGTCGTCCCCAACGTCCTTCACGAAGCCGTCGCCTGCGCTGCCCTCGGAGGTGGCAAGCACGTGCTGCTGGAAAAGCCGATGGCGACGAGCGTGCAATCCTGCGACCGCATCATTCAAGCCGCCCAACGCTCCGGACGGCTGCTCCTGGTAGGCCACGAGATGCGCTTCTCGGCCATGTATCGTCAGATGCGCGAGCTCGTCCTATCCGGGCGGCTTGGAGACCCGAGATACGTCCTGATCGATCTCTGGCGCCGCCCTTACCGGCCCGGTTCCGGCGGTTGGCGCCTGGACCCGAAGCAGGTAGGCAACTGGACGCTCGAAGAACCCGTCCATTACTTTGACGCGGCCACGTGGTTCCTGGACTCCTTGGGAGACCCCGCGACCGTCTATGCCCGAGGCAACAGCATGAAGACAGCCAGCCGTTTCGTGGCCGGAGCGAGTGATAACCTGGTTGCGATTGTTGGGTACCCGAACGGTGCCTACGCGGTGATCTCCCACACGTTGGCTGCTGTCGAGCACCACCTAAGCATCAAGATATTTGGCTCGCACGGGCTGGCGCGTGCCGAATGGCACGCTGAGCTTGACCGCTCGGAACGTCCGAGCTATTCGCTGGAGGTGTCTGAAGAAGGCGCATTAAAAAAGGTCGCGGTTGCTGGCACGCCCGGCGAGCTTTTCGAGCTGCGCGAAGAGATTGGCGCGCTCGCTCGAGCCGCGCGCGAGGGTGCAGACTTGCCGATTACTCCTGCGGAAGGGCGCCGGGCTGTGATGCTCTGCGAGGCGGCGGAGCGCTCGCTTGAAACGGGCCAAACCATCCATCTCGAAAATGAACGAAGATGACCCATTATCGTGACGGCTTTCCCCATTGTGATGCTGACGTGGTTGCTGGCGTGAATTGGATCTCCATGTCGTTCCTGCTGGTTCTTTTGGCGATAGGCGCCTCAAGTGTACACAGTTTTGGGGCTGCTTCTCCGCCCGTCCCGGTGAAAGCGGAGCTGGTTTCTGAAGCCAGCGCGGGAAACCCGGGAAGATCGCTTTCGCTTGGTTTGTGGTTTGAAATGAATGAGGGCTGGCACATTTATTGGTTGAACCCCGGAGACTCGGGGGAGCCTCCACGGGTCGAATGGCACTTGCCGGAGGGCTTTCAGGCAGGAACGATTCAGTGGCCCACCCCTCATAGAATTGCCGATCATACGCTCGTGGATTATGGGTACGAAGGGAATGTTCTCCTTATCGTTCCGATCCATCTTCCTGCAACCCTGCGGTCCGGCGGGGCAGCGCGGCTGGAAGCCACGGTGAAATATCTTGTTTGCCGTGACATCTGTATTCCTGAAACCGCGAACCTGACGCTGAGCCTGCCGATTCGTAAGGGCGGCATGACCGCATCAAAGTGGCGGTCGCAATTCATACGCACACGCGCCCGCTTGCCCCGGCACGCTCCTGCCTCATGGAAGGCAACCGCCGTGGAGGAGAGGAACCAATTCATCCTCACGCTCAGGACGGGAGCGACGGAGCGTGAGGCGGTTTTTTTCCCTTTCGAGGTGGACCAGATCAAAAATGCAGCCCCGCAGCAGGCCGTTCCGCTCCAGGACGGAGTGCGGCTCAGCCTTCAGATGTCCGACCTGCTTCTGAAGCCGGTTTCACGCCTGAGAGGAGTCGTGGTGCTGGGAGACCAAAAGGCTTTTGTTCTGGACGCTCCCGTTTCCCACGGAGCGCGATAAATCATTGCCGCGGTTGATGAGCGCCGACTGGCGGTCACAGACCCCGGCGCCAGCAAAATACGGAAGCCCTTATGCGCTTCCGCAAGAAATTTCAACGAGCAGGGAGGCAAATGCAATGAAGAGATACTACTTCTCAATCCCCATGGTTCTGCTGCTTCTTTCCACTTCTCTTTGGGCGGTGCGCGTGAATGCGCCGGCCCCGGATTTCAACGCCACGGACACCAATGGCAACACCCACACGCTCTCTCAATACCGCGGCAAGTATGTTGTTCTCGAGTGGCATAACCGGCTTTGTCCCTATACACACAAGCAATATGCCAGCGACAACATGCAAAGGCTCCAGAAAGAATGGACTCAAAAAGGAGTGATCTGGTTCACCGTGATTTCCTCTGCGCCCGGACGACAGGGATACATGACCGCGGCTGAGGAGAATGCCTACGTCCAGCAGGTGCATGCCGCGCCGACTGCTGTTTTGCTCGACCCTTCCGGTCAACTCGGGCACTTGTACGGTGCAAAGACGACGCCCAATATGTTCATCATTAACCCACAGGGAGTGCTGATTTATGAGGGAGCCATCGACGACCGGCCCACCACCGACGTCGCGGACGTTCCGGGAGCAACGAACTACGTGGCTCAGGCTCTTGAAGAGGCAATGGCCGGGGAAAAAGTGAGCGTTCCCGTCACGCGGCCTTACGGGTGCTCGGTGAAGTACGGGGACTGACCCGTTTGTTTCGGCGAAGCCCCGTTCGGGTTGTCCGTGCCGGTGTCCTGAGTTTTCCGTAGGTTGCGCCCATGCCCGTTTTCTGACCGTGGGTGCCACTCCCTGCCCCTTAATGAGACGTGTTACTTCACATGCCTCACTGAGAAGCGGCGGGACGGGAATGGCAGAACCGCGCGATCACGCTCGCGTGAGAAGATAATAGAACGCAAAGCGGTCCTTGCCGGGCTCGAGGTATCCGCTCAGCGCCTTTTGCAACAAGCTGTTTTTCAGCCAGACGGTTGAGGATGGCGACACCCACTTGCCAATCATCGTCTGGTCGTCAATCATGCGGATCTCGTCGTGAAAGCTCGTGAAGTCGATCAGGCGCACAAACTCGTCTGTGAACTCCACCTGCATCTTCCCGGAAAGAATGCCGAACCGGTACCGTCCTTCCACGCCGCCGGGCGCGGGCGTGAACTTCAGATGGAAGGCGACCGGATTAAGCTGGTTCAGCAGGCTCGCGTCCGGCCGGGTAAGAAAGATGATGTAGCCCTTCCACTGGCCGGCAATCTCCGATGCGGAGGGCACGTGCACGTGATCGCCGTAAAAAATCGCCTGATGGTCCGGCACTGACATCTTCTCAAACGGATAGTTGTTGCGCGCCATCACGAACGTGGCGAACTCCATACCGCTTGGATAGTTGCCAATGTGCATCACGCCGATGCAGTTGTTCGGGTCCAGGACTTTGATGGTGTCGTAGACTTTGCGGTAGGGCTCGTTCAGATAGGTGAGAAGCAAAATGTCGTCACCCGCGCGAAAATATTTTCGGTTATCATCCGGGTATTTCACCTGCCGCACCACCGGCTTTCCGGGCAGGAAACGCACTTCATAATTCACCACGTAACCGATGGCCTGTCCGTCCTCGATCGTGTCGAATCTCTTCCAAAAGCTGCCGCCGGTATAGTAGGAAGCGGTCTTCGAGTCGCCCGCTGCGAAGACCTTATTGCGGAGTCGCTCTTCCCACCCCAGCAAGGAATCTTTGGCGAATGAGCCTTTCCAGAAAGAGTCGCGCCAGATGCGACGGGTGGCGTAATCAATCGTTACGCCGCCGTGATTGAGCAGGGTTTCGAGCGGAAGCGTGGGCGTTTCCCGTAACAAGGTCTGCAATTTGATCGTGGGCCGGGTGCTGAACTCGTCCGCGGCCGTGGCGCCGCGCAGCACATC
>JASHTR010000271.1 GCA_030040455.1 Terriglobia bacterium
GGTTGTGCACGGCGGAAAGCGCCAGCAGGCTTGGAATCGGAGCGTAGTTCTCATCGATCCCACGGTCGGAGAGAATCAGAATCGTATAGCCGTTCTTTATGGCCAGTGAAGCGCGCTTCGACAAGCCATCGATGGCCTTTTCAAGCTCGCTGACGCCACCCCCCACCGGGAAGAGCATCGGGAGCGTGGTGGCCAGAAAGTCACCCCAGTTGACGCGCCGCAGTTTTTCCAGTCTCCAGTTGGTGATGATGGGGTGACGCAGCTTGAGGGTGTGGCAGTTGCGCGGCGATTCTTCCAGGATGTTGCCCTCGCTGCCAATGTAGCTGTTCAGTGACATCACCAGGTCTTCGCGGATCGGATCAATGGCGGGGTTCGTGACCTGGGCGAACATCTGCTTGAAATAGTTGAAAAGCAGTTGCGGCTTGTCCGAAAGGCAGGCGAGCGGTGTGTCGATACCCATGAAGCCGACCGGCTCCTCGCCCTTCATGGCCATGGGGGCGAGAATGAATTTCAAGTCCTCGTCAGTGTAGCCGAAGGCGCGCTGGCGCATGAGGATGGTCTCGTGGTTCGTCACCTTCACGTTGGTGGGGGCGGGAAGATGATCGAGCGTAATCCGGTTCTCCTCCAGCCACTTCGCGTAAGGTTTCCGCGAGGCCAGTTGCTGCTTGATTTCTTCGTCTGAAATCAGCCGCTTCTGCTCGGTATCCACCAGGAGCATTCGTCCCGGCTCGAGGCGGCCTTTCATGCGCACCGTCTCCGGCTTGACCGGGAGCACGCCGGCCTCGGAAGCCATAATCACCAAGCCATCGCTTGTTACCAGATAACGGCCCGGGCGCAGGCCGTTACGGTCGAGCTTTGCGCCAATCACGCGGCCATCCGTAAAAGCAACGGCTGCAGGACCGTCCCACGGCTCCATCAACGACGCATGGAACTCGTAAAAGGCACGGACGTCCTCCGGCATGGTCGTGTCGTTATCCCAGGCCTCCGGGATCAGCATGGAAAGCACGTGCGGCAGGCTGCGGCCAGCAAGCGCGAGCAGCTCCACGGCGTTATCCAGCATGGCGGAGTCGCTGCCGCCGGGGGTAATGATGGGCATCAGCTTCTTGATGTCTTCCCCCAACAGAGGCGAGGCCAGCACGGACTGGCGTGCGTGCATCCAGTTGACGTTTCCTCGCAGCGTGTTGATTTCACCGTTGTGGCAGATGTAGCGGTAGGGATGCGCCAGGTGCCAGGTTGGAAACGTGTTGGTTGAGAAGCGCTGGTGCACGAGGCACAGCGCGCTCATCACCTCCGTGTCAGAAAGCTCTTTGTAGAAGTTCGCGATTTGCGGCGCGAGCAGCAGGCCTTTATAAACGATCGTCCGCGAAGAGAGCGATGGGATGTAAAAGGCGCTTTTTTCCTTCAGGTCGCTTGAGGCAATCTCGTTTTCCGCGCGTTTTCGGATAACGTAGAGTTTAAGCTCGAGAGCGTCCTGGTCCATTCCCGGCGCGCGGCGAACGAAGATTTGCTCGATGTAAGGCTGGGTGCCGCGGGCAATGCGGCCAATGGAGGTGGCGTCCAGCGGGGTGTCCCGCCAGCCCAGCAGCGAAAGCCCTTCCTGGCTGACGATCTTTTCAAGGATGCCCTCGCAAAGCACCCTTTCCTGCCGTCCTACGGGCAGGAAGACCATTCCCACCCCGTATTCTCCGGGCGCGGGCAGGGTAAAGCCCTGGCTTGAGCACTCGCGATCGAAAAAGACGTGCGGAATCTGGATGAGAATACCCGCCCCGTCGCCCGTCTCGGGATCGCAGCCGCAGGCACCACGATGAGTGAGGTTGATGAGAATCTGGATGCCCTTGGTGATAATCTCATGCGACTTCCGACCCTCAACGTTGGCCACAAAGCCGATTCCGCAGGCATCCCGCTCATTCCGGGGGTTGTAGAGTCCCTGGGCAGGAGGTAAGCCGGCCGCAGCAGGAGGGTAACAAGCGTCTTCCGCCTTGCTACAGTGGACATCGGATTCTTTACTCATTGGAGACACCACTACCCTTCGCTGCACAGCAACTCTTAAATTATGCCTTTCTTTAAGGACTTTTAAAAATCAAAGTTTTTTATTCTTGCTATAAGGGTTCAGTGAATGTGCGGGGAGCGATCGAGTTCCTGAAGCATTGCGGTGACCACTCGTCCCACGATTTCCATGCTCGCGGCGCTGCAGTGGGCAGGCGTGTCCTGAGCGGAATGCCAGTACGAGTTGTCCGGTCCGTAATTGAGGTCGATGATATCGAGCGCGGAGACGCCAGCCTGGACAAAGGGGATATGATCGTCGTCGATGGCCGTGATCTGGTTCTTCAGAAAGTAGCGCGAGTAGCCGAGGCGATCCGCGGTCCTGAACATCAGGTTATTCAGCCATGCCGTTGAATTTTCGTCGCGGTCGATATTCAGATTTTTATCGGCGATCATATCCACCAGAATCATCGCCTGGATGCGGCTCAGGTATCCCTCAGCGCTCAGCTTCTGCTCGAGATGGCGGCTGCCATAGAGGCTGTCCGTCGACGACCACTGCCCGAAGGCTTCTTCGCCGTCGAAAAAAACCAGCCAATAGGTATATTTGTTCCGCCGATGTCCGAGGAGTTTGGCCATTTCCAACAGAAAAGCCGCGCTCGAACCGCCGTCATTCGCCCCGACAAAGCGGAAATCCTTGAAGAGCTTCGTGTCATAATGCCCCGCCAGCATGATGACCGACGGGCTCGCGCCGGGAATTTCAGCAATCAGGTTGACCATGTTGATGGGACCAACCGGGGTTGAACCCACAAAGGCGTCCCGCTCGACGTGACAGCCTGCTTCCTCCAATTGATGGATCATCCACCGGCGGCTCGCCCGGAGCGCTTCAGAACCCGGCGGCCGCGGACCAAAAGCAACGAGGTGTTGGATGTCCGCGAAGGCGCGCGGCCCGCTAAATGCGTCCCGTTGCTGAGCCTGCATTCGCGCCCCTCCCGCTGCCGACAGAAATACCATCAGCAGGGCGAGGGTTATCAATTCGAGCCTGCTTTTCATGTCATGGGTTACCCAGGAGTGGATTTGAGGCTTCAGGAGGTTTGCGCCTTTTTCCTTCGCCGCCTGGCCCAGACCAGCCAGGAGAGAAGAATGCTGAGCATGTAAAGCGCGACGAGGGGAATCCAGACGATAAAGATAGAGGCCAGATCGTTCGAGGGGATAATGGCGGCGGATGCGACGGCCGTAATCAAAATGGCATAGCGAAGGTTCTTCCAAAGGAACTTCGGGGTCACAATGCCAAAAAGTGAAAGGAGCATGATGGCTACCGGCAGCTCGAAAATCAGGCCGACGGCTACGATGATCTGAATGGCCAGGTCGAAGTATTCGTTGATCTCAACCATCGGTTGGAACTGCTGAGCGAACCTCACCAGGAATTCAATCGCCGCCGGAAGCGCCAGCTTATAAGCAAAAAATCCTCCTCCAATGAAAAGGCTGCTGGTGAGCAGGATAAAAGGCCAGATATAGCGCTTCTCGTGCTTGTAGAGACCCGGGGAAATAAAGAGCCAGATTTGATACAGGATATACGGGCAGGCGAGAAACACGCCTCCCATGATGGAGAGCTTGATGTAAAGATTAAAAGGGTCAACCGGATTGACGTAAACAAGCTTGGGAGGGAAATGAAGATGCGTCAGGGCAGCCGTGAGAGGCGCTGCCAGATAGCCGTAAATCTGATCCCTGAAATAGAAGCAAACGCATGTCGTGACAACCACGGCGATGATGCAACGCATCAGCCGCTGACGTAGCTCCTCGAGGTGCTCGAGGAACGACATCTGCTTGCCATTCAGGTCTTCCTCAGGGTCGTTGTTCGTTCTCCTCGTGGGTGGGGTCGGAACTGTCGTGGCCATAAGCAGGGCTTGACGCGGCCTCTTCCTCTTCCGGCTCGTACCGGTCGATGTCTAACGTCTTCGTGATATCTTGCGTGAGATGGTGACGGTCGAGTTCGAGGTTCCGGAGCTCCTCCTCCAGGGAGAACTTCAGTTCGTCGCGAGCACGGCGTAGCTCTCCAAGACCTTTGCCCAGCACTTTTGCAATCTCGGGAAGCTTCTTGGGCCCGAACAGTAAAAAAGCAATGAACAGGATTAAACCGATTCCCTCTAGTCCGCTGCCGAACACCCTGAACCTCTCTCTGGAATCATAGGGGGGCATCCGCGCCTTGTCAAGGCGCATGTTGGCGTGCGCCGTCCTCGCGGTCTGCGGCTTTTCCCCGGAAACCCATCGAAAAACCGCGGACCTCAAAGGACGGAAGTCCGCGCTAGCCGAGGGCGGGTTTACGGCGGCGGATGAGCGCGAAGAGACCGAAGCCCGCAAGAGCAACGATGAGCAATTGGAGCGAGCCCGGCTCGGCAACCACCGTCGGCGTGGTTCCGTCTACCTGGAAGGCCGCGACGGTTTCGTTTGTGGACGTTATCCACGACCCTGTGGCGCTGTCATCT
>JASHTR010000272.1 GCA_030040455.1 Terriglobia bacterium
GAGGTCCGGATTCCGTCCTCTTGCTGGACTTTCTATGCCGGTTAGGGCACAAGTCGGGCTTTCGCGCGGCAGCTGTTCATTTCAATCATCATCTGCGGGGCGCGGAGTCCGACGCGGATGAAGCGTTTGTTGCCGGAAGGGCTTCCGAGCTAGGCCTTGAGCTCTTCCGGGGGGAAGCGCCCATCGGCCGTATCGCACGTGAAAAGCGGGGCAACGTTGAAGCCACGGCCCGCGAGCTCCGCTACCGCTTCTTCTTTTCGCTGATCAGCGCGAACCGGCTCGATAAGGTTGTCACCGCTCACACCGCCGACGATCAGGCAGAAACCGTCCTCATGCGATTACTTCGCGGCACGGGCGCGCGCGGGCTGGGCGGCATCCATCCAGCGCTGGGCGGCAAAATCATAAGGCCTTTCTTAAGTCTGACGCGCGGCGAAATTATGAGGGAGATCGAAGAGCGAGCACTTCCCTTTCGCGTTGATTCTACCAACCTTGATTTGCGGTTCACCCGCAATCGGATCCGCCAGGAAGTGCTCCCTTTGCTCCAGGCAAGATTCAATCCCGCCATTGTTCCGGTGCTGAAGAGCTTTGCGGACCGGGCGCGGGACGACGAGGCTTTTCTGGACGAGCAGGCACGCGAGCGGGCACGGCCTTGGCGCATCCGGGAAGACCAGGAAGAAAAAATTCCTATCCGGGCCCTTTCGGAGCTTCCTTCTGCGATTGCAAAGCGGGTTCTGCGACAAATGATTGCCTCCGCACGAGGCAACCTGCAAGGGATCAGCAGCTTGCACATTGACGAGTTATGGCACTTCGCCCGTTGGGGGCAAAGCGGCGGAAAACTGACCCTCCCCGATAAACTGGAGGCGCTGAAACAACTCGGCTGGCTGGTGATCCGGCCCGGGACAAGCCATTCCCAACTTTCGGACTACGCTTTCACCGTCTCGCCACCTGCTGAAATTTTTATTTCTCAACTTCAACTAAAGTTCACGTTTCGGATTGTCGAAAATATTGAGCGAGCACAGTCTGAATGGAAGTATAATGAAAATGAGGGTGTCTATATTGATTTCGGTAAGCTCCGCGGCGACCTTGTGCTCCGCAATTGGAGGGTGGGGGACTGTTTTCGCCTTCCCGGGCATCAGAAACCCAAAAAATTGAAGGAGATATTTCTGGAGCATCGAATTCCGAGCGAACGACGACGGCTGTGGCCGATTCTGCTGAGTGGGCTGGAGACCATCTGGGTACGAGGCTTTTCTCCGGCGGACGGCTTGGCGGCCACGCCCATCACGCAACGAATTCTGGTGATTGAAGAGGAGGCGCTGGTTGCCTCTTCCTGAGAAGATAGTTGACAGCCTGTCATCCCCTCGGCTGCGTCATTCCCGTGCAAGCGGGAATCCAGCATAATAGACCTCCGCTCGCGCGGGGGGTGACCGTGCGTGAATTTTCAAGGCATTTGCCCTATTTCAAAAACGCGGTGTCACGCATCTAATCAAGCAGGATTAGGAAGAAAGCGCCGGGGAGTGCAAATGAGAGTATTTTATTCAGCACGACATTGGCGGGAGGGAGCGCGGTGAATTCAGCCGTCAAAAACATCATTTTCTGGGTCGTGATGGTGGCCACAGCCCTGTTGCTCTGGGCGGTGGTGAAATCCAGCACCGGGGAGCGCCCTCAGGAGCTCACCTTCACCCAGTTTAGCCAGGAAATCGACAAGGGCACCATTAAGCAGGTGACGATCTCCGGCTCGGAGGTTTCCGGGGCCAAGAAAGACAACACAAAATTCAAGACCATCATCCCGGCCAACTACCCCGATCTTTACAAGCAGCTTGAAACGAAAGATGTGAATGTCACGATCAAAGATACTTCCGGCAATTCGTGGCTTTCCTGGGTGGGCAACGGCATCCTCCCATTAATCATTATTGTCGGCGTCTGGATCTTCTTTATGCGCCAGATGCAAACCGGAGGGAACAAGGCCCTGTCCTTCGGGAAAAGCCGCGCCCGGATGCTTTCCAGCCAGCAGAAAAAAGTAACCTTCAAAGATGTGGCGGGCGTTGACGAAGCCAAGGAAGAACTTCGCGAAATCATCGACTTCTTGAAAGAGCCTCAGAAATTCCAGAAGTTGGGCGGGCGCATCCCCAAAGGCGTGCTGCTGGCGGGACCTCCGGGCACCGGGAAGACGCTCCTGGCCCGCGCTATAGCCGGCGAAGCGAATGTTCCCTTCTTCTCTATTTCAGGCTCGGACTTTGTGGAAATGTTCGTGGGCGTCGGCGCCTCCCGTGTGAGGGACCTGTTCGAGCAAGGGAAGAAGAACGCACCCTGCATTATCTTTATCGACGAAATCGACGCCGTGGGCCGTCATCGTGGCGCCGGGCTTGGCGGCGGCCACGACGAGCGCGAGCAGACGCTCAACCAGCTTCTCGTTGAGATGGACGGCTTCGAATCGAACGAAGGCGTCATTCTGATCGCCGCCACCAACCGTCCGGACGTCCTTGACCCTGCCTTGCTCCGCCCGGGCCGTTTTGACCGCCGTGTTGTCGTGCCGAGGCCCGATGTCGGAGGCCGCGAGGGTATCCTGAAAGTCCATACCAAAAAAATACCGCTCTCCGAGGATGTTGAGATCGGCGTCCTCTCGCGGGGAACGCCCGGTTTCTCCGGAGCGGACCTGGCCAATCTGGTGAACGAGGCTGCCCTGCTTGCCGCGCGGGAAAACCGTCGGCAAGTGACCATGTATGACTTCGAGTCCGCCAAAGACAAGGTGTTGATGGGTTCGGCTCGCAAGTCGATGATCCTTTCCGACGAGGAAAAAAAGACCACCGCCTACCACGAGGCAGGTCACGCGCTCGTAGCGCTTACAGTGCCTTACGCGGACCCACTCCACAAGGTTACTATCATCCCGCGTGGGATGGCGCTGGGCGTGACCATGCAACTACCCACGGACGACAAGCACACCTATTCGCGCGACTTCCTCGAATCACAGCTTGCCATCATGATGGGCGGCCGCGTGGCGGAAGAGCTCTTCCTGAATCACATCACCACGGGCGCCGGCAACGACATCGAGCAGGCCACCGAGCTTGCGCGCAAGATGGTGTGTGAATACGGCATGTCGGACCTTGGCCCGCTGGCCTACGGCAACAACCAACAGGAAATCTTCCTTGGACGAGACCTCGCCACTCAGCGGGACTTCAGTGAAGACACGGCTATCAAAATCGATCAGGAAGTTAAGAAGTTTGTGATGACCGGGTACCAGAGAGCGAAGGACATCCTCGGCGCCCATCGTGAAGCGATGGTCCGCATCTCAGAGGCTCTGCTCGTTCACGAGGTGCTGGCGGCTAGCGATGTGAAGCTTCTTATCGAAGGAAAACCTTTACCCGAGCGGCATAAGCCTGAATCCACGCCGCCTCCCGAGCAGGCAACCACGCAGATACTCAAGCCTCAGATTGCGCCCTCACCGGGCCGCGAACATCCCCAGCCCGCATAAGCGCGAACCTGTTGTTTAGCGGGTAGCGCGAACCTGCGTCTTCCAGGTTCCGCGGCTTGTCCTGTCCACGCGGTTAAATGCCGCAGACCTCAAATGCAGAGGTCTGCGTTACTTCCTCATCTTCCGACGCAAGCCCCAACCCAAGCGGGTAGGGCGAACCTGCATCTTTCAGGTTCGCGGCTTGTTCTATCCACGCGGTTAAATGTCGCAGACCTCAAATGCAGAGGTCTGCGCTACCCATTCTGCCGCGCTGCGCTACCCACTCCGGGTTCGCCGAGAATCAGCAAATGGCCTTGCGTCGCGCAACCAAACCGAGTCCGAGGAGCCCCATTGCAAGCATCAGCAAGCTTCCCGGCTCAGGTACGGTGGTGGTTGTAGTAGTTTGGTCGTCGACCTGCATAGCGGAGAGGA
>JASHTR010000273.1 GCA_030040455.1 Terriglobia bacterium
TGGAAAACGAGACGCAGCGCGAGCTCCACGATGTAGCGGAGAAATGCTTCGGCGTGTTGGCAGGCAATAACCCTCGCCGCGCCGAAACGGCGTGCGTGGCCGTCCGGGAGCGGCTGAGGCGGCGTAATGCTCCCTGACGCGCTCATCGATACCGGGGCGATTCTGGCGCTGCTCGACCGCACAGACCGATGGCACGATAACTGCGTTGAAGCGTTCCAGCAACTCCGGCTTCCGTTGTTAACCTCCGAGGCGGTTCTAACGGAGTTATTCCACTTGGTGGGCGACCAGCGCACGGAGGTAGAAGCAGCCTCGAAGTTCGTTCGTTCTGGAGCCTTGGTTCTCGGCACCTTAGAGAACGCTGAATTGCCTCACGTGCACGCTCTGATGTCTCGCTATTGGGACCGGCCCATGGACTTCGCCGACGCCACATTAGTCTATCTTGCCAGACGGGAATCCCTTTCGGTAATACTCACGGTAGACCATGCGGACTTTGCGACTTACCGCATCGAGGGAAAACGCCAGTTTCGCGTCCTCCCGCGTAAGCAACCGTAGTGGGTAGAGTGGAGTTGTTTTTTAGCTGTGTCCAGGCAAAAAAGCCGCAGAGTTTCTGAAGTGCGAAACTCTGTGCTACTCCACTGAGTAACTAGTGAAACCAGCAAGGTTCTTCTTCTGAACTAACTCCGTAACGAACTTTGCGCCCGGCGGAAGGATTTTTACCCTGTCGGTACTTTCATTAAATTCCAGCAACCGTTTTGCATGGAGCTTACGTATCGCCCGCATTATGTATCCACGGTTGACGCTCTCAATCCATAAGATCAGGTCCTTTGAACTCACATCGGGTAATGATGCAGCTATAAGAAGCAGCAATTGTTCATCTAACCTTAGTTTAGGCTGCAATACGCGTTTGATATTTCCATCGGACCAGATAATCGGAATCCGCACTTCAGCCAAAACATCCACAACTTTTTGCGCTTCCACCACGGTAAGTCGGTGAAAGACACGCACAAGTTCAGCCATCACCCAGTTGCATATGGACAGGACCGCTACCGAATCCATGTGGTTGGAGTCTATGTCAACATCAACATGGCCCACGTTTCTGTTATTCCTGATTTCGTAGAGAGCCGGCAATATTCGAGGAATCAAAATTCGAAAGCTACGCGGTAGGTGCGCCTGTGTAGTGTTTTCGAGTTTCCTGCAGGCGTCAACAAAATTGCTGGGCTTGGTTGGCCTTGCCGCATATGATTTTTTTGCATATCCGTCCAGAATCGTGTACACAATTTCGCTAAACCGCCCGCCACTCAATTCAGATGGAAGCCAGCGGCGTTCAAGGAAGTTCTGGACAAGGCTCTGGTATTCCGAAATCAATGGGTCGCGCAAGCCAGACGGGATCGTGGATAATGCCTCTGAAGCGGCAATCATTAGCCTAGGTCTGTGCGGCCCTCTGGAGTAACATAGAACTGCTTTCCATCTTTTACGATGAATCCTTGCCTTACGTTTTGAGCAAGACACTGAGAGGCATTACCTACCGGACCTTGACTGTGTTGACTCAGCGCTCTTGTGACGTCACCCGTAGCAAGGCGGTCCTTCCTTTCGGTGTCTTGAACCCACAGAGCCGCGGCTAAGAATTTGCGGGTTTTGCTGCTTTTCGCATTTTTAGAAGTGAGGAAACTAGCCAACGTGCCATTGGCCTTCTGGTGCGAAGGTTCCTGTGCATCGTTTTGGGCATTGCTCTCCGATCCCCCCGGGGCTACGTTAGCGAGCTCCGGAATCTTTTCCAATACTTTGTCCAGTTGTTCAGAGAGCCACTTTCCATCGCCCTCTCCAGAGAATGATACCCCACCAACTCTGATTTCAAGCTTTGCCTCAGCCATGCCTCCCTCCTGCCCAGCTATGGAAATAATAAATCTACCAGAGCAGCCATGGTCAGGGTTTTCTGGCCGTGCCTACCCTACCAGAGTCCCCTAGGACTTTATTTTCCTGGCCTCCGCATCCCAAACAGCCACGGTCTTGTTGAAGTATGAGTGATTGGCCATGTGGCAGGCAATGGCGCAGGCATTGGCAAACTCTGGACCCTCAATCGACGGGTTCCGCGTTTTGACCGATTGGAAGAAGTTCCACAAGTGTTCGCGTGTCGAATCGTAACCGTGGGGAACCTTGTAGCTGGTGGTAGCGATCAACGCGCCGGTCCCAGGCGATGGGTCGTGCGCTTCGTTCCAGCTTCTGTCGTAGGCTTGCCGCATGAGGCTGGGCCACCCGGGGGTACACGGGCTGTGGTCCGCGCCATCCTGCGGCGTAATCGCGAAGCCGCTGGGATTTTCCACGCCGTCAACGGCCATGACGCCGTGGTTGCCCATAAAGTGGAAACCCTCGCCAGTATCCGTATTGAGCGTCACGCGCAGAGTAAGGCTGAAGCCCGGATAGTCATAAACGGTAGTCATCACGTCCGGAGCGTCCCTGCCGTCCTTCCAGCGGTAAAGGCCGCCCTGGGTATATGCGCGTTGGGGCGGCGCTGTGCGGTTGAGCGCATAATGAATGCCCGTGAGATGATGAATGAAAAGATCGCCGGGGATGCCCTCGCCGTAATCCTTAAAGCACCGCCATCGCGTCCAGCGGGTTTTGTTGAACGCCATGT
>JASHTR010000274.1 GCA_030040455.1 Terriglobia bacterium
CCGAGACCTATCACCATGCGCGTCACTGAGGCTGGCTTGAAGTTCCACAAGACGTTGTTCATTTTCTCATGCCTTCTCTGCCTCGGGCGCATAGGGGTGGCTTTGTGGCGCCATGCAGTGTGTCAGCGTAAATCCGGCGCTGCCTCCACACGAGAAAAGTGAGGCATGACCCACGACGGGGCTTTGTTCTTCTGATATTGTAGAAAGAGAATAACCGCCTCAATAGGCGTGAAACGTTGGGCGAGGAAAGCGCGAAAGGGCCCGGCAATGTTTAGTTTCGTTCCTGACGCCATGATCATGACAGACCGGCAAGGAGTGATTGTGCGCGTGAACCCTTCGGCCGAAAGGCTTCTGGGTTACGCCCGCGAGGAGCTCGTGGGCCAACGAATGGAAATGCTGGTGCCGCAGTATCTTTCCGGGGCCAGCTTCGAAGCCTCGGGCGGTTCGAAGCCAATCCCGATCTCGGGCGGAGCAAGACAAGAGGTTTCTGCCCGGCGCAAGGATGGCACGGAATTCCCGGCGGATATCATGCTGAGCCCGATCGACGAGCCGGGGGAAGCCGTCCTTTGCGCCATTCGTGACATCACAGAACGCAAGCGCGACGAGCAAGCACTGCGCGAGAGGGAAGAGTATTCTCGCCTGCTGGTGCAAGGCGTGAAGGATTGCGGCATCTTTATGCTCGACCCCGAAGGTCGTGTTTCCACTTGGAACGTGGGCGCAGAGTCCATTAAGGGTTATCGCGCTGAGGAAATCCTGGGGCAACACTTCCGCTGCTTTTACACAGTGGAAGACATCCGGCGCGGAAAGCCGGAAGAGCACTTGCGGCTCGCGGCAGCGGAGGGGGAGCTGGAAGACGAAGGCTGGCGCGTGCGCAAAGATGGCACGCGCTTCTGGGCCAATGTGATGATGACGGCGCTGCGAGACGAGGCCGGCCGCCTGCGCGGTTTTGCGAGGGTTACCCGCGACTTCACGGCGCGCAAACGCGCTGAGGAGGCACTTTTGCTGGAGATGACGAACGTTCTGGTTTCTAACCTTGATATCCGCCAGCTCCTTGCCGCCATCAGCTCAACCCTCGGCCAGGTGATGCCCCACGAATACAGCAGCCTCGCATTGCACGAGGCAGGAAGCGAAGTCTTGCGGCTGATCCCACTGGATCCCGTCTGCGGTGATGTGGACTTTGTGGATTCGAGCACGCTCTTACCGATTGAAGGATCGCCGGAAGGCTGGGTGTTTACTTGTGGAGAGCCCCTGGTGCTTCATGATCTGGCAGACCGCCGTTTTCCGCGTAACGTGACGGGGCCAATGCTCAAGGCAGGCATGAAGTCCGCCTGCTTTGTCCCGCTCCCGGGCCGCGAGCGGACCATGGGAACGCTCAATGTGGCGCGAAGCGCGGAAGGAGCTTTTTCGGCGCGGGATATGAACCTGCTGGGGCAAGTGGGGAACCAGGTTGCGATCGCGCTTGACAATGCCCTCGCCTTCCGTCGCATTGGCGAGCTTAAGGACAAACTAGCCCATGAAAAGCTTTACCTCCAGGCCAAGCTGCAGACCGAGTATGGTTTTGATGAGATTGTCGGAGAAAGTCCAACGCTCCGGCGCATCCTGAAGCAGGTGGAAACGGTGGCCCCAACCGATGCTACAGCCTTGCTCCTGGGGGAGACCGGCACGGGGAAGGAATTACTTGCGCGAGCTATCCATAACCTCAGCCCCCGACACGATCATATGTTTGTGAAGTTTAACTGCGCGGCCATCCCGACAGGACTTCTTGAAAGCGAGCTCTTTGGTCATGAAAAGGGCGCCTTCACCGGCGCCAGCGCCCAGCGCCTGGGCCGCCTGGACCTGGCGCATCAGGGGACTTTGTTTTTAGATGAAGTGGGCGATATCCCGCTTGAGCTCCAGCCAAAATTGCTGCGAGCCTTGCAGGAGAAGGAATTTGAGCGCCTGGGCAGTTCGCGTACTATCCCCGTGGATGTCCGGCTCATCGCGGCAACCAACCGTGTCCTTTCCAAGATGGTTCATGCCGGAGAGTTTCGGAGCGATCTCTACTACCGATTGAAAGTGTTTCCGATTGTTGTGCCTCCGCTCCGGGAGCGGAGGGAAGACATTCCGCTGCTCGTGCGGTATTTCGTCCAGAAACACGCCTTGCGCATGAACAAACGAATAGAAACCATTCCACCCGAGGTTATGGAAGCATTGGCGAATTGGGAATGGCCCGGCAACGTGCGGGAACTTGGAAATTTCCTGGAACGGGCCGTCATTCTGACGCGCGGGTCCATCCTTCACGTTCCTCTTTCCGAATTGAAGACCGCCGACGAAGCTCCCTCTCGTGGGACTCTGGAGTCCGTCGAGCGCGATCACATCCTTCAGGCGTTGCGTGAAACCCGCGGCGTGATCGGCGGACCTCGCGGCGCTGCGTCCCGCCTCGGGCTAAACCGGAGTACCCTGAACTCCAAGATGCGAAAGCTCAATATCTCCCGCAAACAGCTCTGAAAAAATCCTCCTGATGAAATTTCAACACGTGTTGAAATATCGACACGACATAGACCTGCCTCATTGTCCTAATCAAACCTTTTCCCCTCTCGTCCTTCCAGGCTAACTGGCTTATTTTGTTTGGCCTCCAAGGTTTCTATGGCGATGAGGACGATTTGGAAGCCAGATTGCCCAGTGAAAAGAGTGATGGGTGCATCGCTGCGTGAAACGGCAATCAGTCCGAAACAGCGGAAAGGGTGGGTCGGCACAGCGATAGCCAGGATCACACCCGGCGAAGTAATCGCCAGGATGGAGCGTGGGGAACACTTTGTTTTCATTGATGCGCGGAGCGCCAAGGAATGGGAGGCGGCTGATTTCAAGCTACCGGGCGCTATTCATGTCCCTGTGGACAGGATTATCCAGCATCTGAGGTTGATTCCCCTCGGCCATCCCGTGGTGAGCTATTGTAATTCGCCCGGGGAAGAGTCAAGCGCCCGGGTCGCCCAGGAGTTGACGCGCCGAGGCTTTCTGAATACTCGTCCGCTGATTGGGGGTTTGGAAGCCTGGCGGAAGGCAGGCTATCCTCTGGAGCCGAAATAGCAGCAGCCAACGTGGTGTGTCGAAAGTGCTTTTACTTACGACCGCATCTTTTGGCGTGCGGCGGATTGCCGCCGCTTTTCCCAAGGCCAGCTTGCTGGCCACGGGATATTTCTTCAGTGCTGCGAGTTCGCCGGCGTAAAGCGGCAGCATGCTGCCGCACTCCAAGGCTCCCGCATACGTAAGGAAGTGTTGGACGCCCCATGCCAGATGCCGCCTTTTAGGGAGCGGAGAGTGGAAGCTATAGATTTAACCGTAACTTAACCGAAACCGTGCAGCATTACGGACGAAGCAATCATCACACTGTAAGAGGAGTTAGTATGTGCGACTATTCACTCATGTGTATTCCAAACCGTCTGGCCAGGGAACACGAAGACCTGGTGATGCATCGTTTTCCCACCGGGTCACTGGGCTTTGCCTCGCCATTTGACCTTTATGAGGTGCAAGTTGCAGTCGAGGCCCGGACGGGCGGCTTCTGGCGGGCGCTGAGAAACTTTTTGACTCCGCCCAAAATCTCTCACGTGCCCGCGGTCTGCATTCCGCCAGGCGCCCGGCTGAAGCTTGAAGGCATCCCTAAACGGCTTCAGATGGATTTGGACGTGGGTCCTGATGAGGAAGTTACTTTCACCCAACTAACCGCCATGGCGAATACCTATCGGGACGCCGTTCGGTTCAAAAATGGTTATCGCGTTCGCTTGCAGGATCTCGTCGAGGGAATACGCGCGAAGGTGCTGGACCTCTCTTTAGCCTCGGAATACGAGCCGTTTCAAGAGGAGCGTTCCAGAGCGTTGTTCGATCTCCGTTAACCTGAAGCCGAAAGACGAACGTCGAAAGGATGGGCCTTCCTTTCGCGAGGGGAGAAAACGTCCGCGCGTTTTCGCGATAAGCAAGCGCGCGTGTTTCGATACCGTAAAGCCCCAAAACGTCTTGCCCGGCCTGCGCAAGAGAAGAAAGAAAACTCTATTGAAGGAGGGAACAGACATTTTTCGAGACGAGGTGCACTATGCTGAACCCGAGGAAAATTCTTGTCGCTCTCTCCGATTTGGCGGGCCAGAAGTCACTGGCAGGCGCTTTGGGAACCACGGGATTAGATGCTGTCTTCACCTCAACTCTCCGCGAGGCACGGGAGGTTCTCGGCAAAGAACAAGTGGCGGTCGTCTTTTGCCAGGTTGAGCTGGAGGATGGCAGTTTTCGCGACATCCTCGATTCTGGCGAGACGTCGCGACATCGAGTGCCGGTTGTCGTTTGTTCTTCCTTCTACGACAAAGATGTCTATATTGATGCCATGTGCCGGGGTGCCTTTGATTTTATTGCCTACCCCTATGCCAAAAAAGAAGTTGATTGGATTTTGAGCGGCGCGCTGCAGACTTCCGCCGCTGCCGCCAGCGGGGCGTAGGCCGCCGCACTTCAAAGGGTGCGGGATCAGGGATGGAGAAGAATCTTGCCGAAGAAGTCGCGGCTCTCCATCTTCTGCTGTGCGGCCGCGGCGTCCCGGAGCGGGAAGGAAGAATCAATCACAGCTTTCAGCTTACGCGCGGCGATGTGCCGAAGCACCTCCACCAGCTCGCCTTTGCCTCCCATAAAAGAACCGTAGAGCGCGCGCTGGCGCCCAAACAGGGACTGAAGGTCGAGTTTCACCTCGCCTCCTGAAGTTACGCCGCAGGTGACGAATCGTCCATATGTTGCGAGCGACTGAAAACAATCCTCCCAGACTGCCGCGCCAACATGGTCAAAGACCACGTCGACGCCGCGCTTTGCTGTAATCCGTTGTGCTTCTGCGGCAATGGACTGTCGCGCGTGGTTGATGGTTTCGTCAGCGCCGAGCGAGCGGGCTTTTTCCAGCTTTGCGTCCGAACCCGCCACGGCAATCACCCGCGCCCCCAGCAGCTTTGCGACTTGGATTGCAGCGCTGCCTACGCCTGACCCGGAGCCGATCACGAGTACATCCTCGCCGGGCTTCACTCCCACGCGGGTCACGAGCATGTGCCATGCGGTGAGGAACACCAGGGGCACGGCCGCTGCCTCCTCAAAGGTCAGGTCGCCGGGGATGGGGAGCACGTTGGTTGCGGGCGACTTCACATATTCTGCATAACCGCCGTCCACCATGACGCCAAAAACCGTATAGCTGCGGCAGGCGCTATCCAGCCCTTTGAAGCAAGCCTCGCAACGCCCGCAGCTTATGCCGGGCGCGAGCAGGACGCGATCTCCCTGCTTCACGTGCGTCACCAGCTTTCCCGCCTGCGCAACCGTTCCTGAAATATCGCTGCCAAGAACGTGGGGAAACGTCACGTTCCAGCCCGGCACGCCGTCGCGCATCCACAGGTCAAGATGGTTTAAGGCACAGGCTTTGACCTCAACCAGCACCTCCGTGGCTTCAATCCGGGGCTCGGGAGCATCTTCGTACCGCAGAACCTCCAGCCCGCCGTGCTGATGAATACGGACTGCTTTCATGGGACATCTTTCCTTTTCGGGCCGTTCATTTTTCCGGCCTTTACTTCTCCGGAACCCATTTAAACTATTTCCCTCTCGGCAGAGAACCTGATGTCCTTTTAAAATGGTTCACGACTTCATCCAATCCCGCGTGCACGAGACGAAGAACACGCGGACTCTGCTAGAATAGCTATATTTTGAGGTCGAAGGCACTCGAAAAATGAAGGATGGGTTTAACGAAGAATATGACGTGGTCGTGGTGGGAGCGGGCCATTCGGGCTGCGAGGCTGCGATGGCTCCGGCACGCATGGGGCTGAAGACCGCCCTTTACACCATCAACCTTGACCTGATCGCGCAGATGTCATGCAACCCGGCCGTGGGTGGGATCGCCAAAGGGCACCTGGTGCGGGAGGTGGACGCACTGGGCGGCGTGATGGGTGAGGTCATCGACGCGACGGGCATCCAGTTCCGGCTGCTGAACACGAGCCGAGGTCCTGCCGTCTGGTCTCCTCGCGCGCAGGCGGATAAGAAATTTTATCGGATGAAGATGCGGCAGGTGCTGGAGTCCGAACCCAACTTGCGCATCAAGCAGGCTGAGGTCGCGGATTTGATTCTCGAGGATTTGCCAGAGTCCCACGGATTGCGCCGCTGGCGCGCACGGGGCGTCCGCCTGCGCGACGGGCGGGCGGTGGGAGCTGGCGCGGTAATCATCACCACCGGAACGTTTTTGAACGGCCTCATTCACTGCGGCGAGCAGACTTATCCTGCGGGACGCTCGGGCGAGCCTCCGGCCGTGATGCTGGGTGAAGGGTTGCGGCGGCTCGGTTTCGAAGTGGGCCGGCTCAAGACAGGCACGCCTCCGCGCCTCGACGCGCGCACCATTGACTTCAAGGCGTTCCAGGTGCAGCAGGGTGACGCCGTTCCAACGCCCTTCAGCTTTCGGACAAAATCCATCCCGCAGCCGCAGACCGTCTGCTGGATCGGCTATACGAACGCGGCCACGCATCAGACCCTCCGGGAAAACCTGCACCGCTCGCCGCTCTATTCCGG